>CAZTTU010000044.1:0-9763 GCA_964616045.1 uncultured Verrucomicrobiota bacterium
CCAAGGCATCTGGCCGGGTGCGTGCTGAAATTCTGGCGGCTCTGATGACCCGGCCGGAGCGGGTGGCGGCCCTGCTGAAGGCTCTGGAAACAAAGGTTGTGGCAAAAGCAGGTATTTCTGCTTCCACTCTGGCTGCTTTGCGCTCGCAAAAGGACGGCGGGTTGCGGTCGCGCGTCACGAAAATTTTTGGAGCACCGGAAAAAATCAAGACACGCCAGCAGGTGATTAACGAGTATCTGCCGGCGCTGAAGCTCAAGGGTGATGCGACGAAAGGGAAGGTGATCTACACGCAACGCTGCGCAACCTGTCATCGCTACGGCAAGGAGGGATTTGTGCTGGGGCCCGATCTGGTGACAATCAAGACAACCGGGCGCGAAAAGATTCTGACCAACTTTATCGATCCCAACCGCGAGGTGGTGGCAAACTATATTGCCTACAACATCAAGACGAAGGATGGAGAGGAAATCGTGGGCCTGCTCGGCGACGAAACCACCACCCATGTGCGCGTAAAACTGCCGCTGGGTCAGGAGCGACTGCTGCCGCGCACTCAGGTGCTGGGGATGAGGAGCCTTGGCCAATCCATTATGCCCATGGGCCTTGAGGCCGGAATGACAAAGCAACAAATGGCGGATCTCTTGGAATTTATTACTGGGCTTTAGCCTATACCTTGGCAATCCCTTGCATCTTCTCCAATCCGACCCGGGCAACCTCGGCGGGATCTTCGGCCCAGTGTTTTTCATTAAATAATTCCAGCGAGAGCCAGCCGTCGTAGCCGATTTCTTGGAGCAACGCGCAGTAGTTGGCAAGGTCAAGGTGGCCCTCGCCGGGCATCACTCGGTTGTGGTCGTGCTGTTTCTCCCGTGACGGTGTGTCAGGCGTATCATTGAAATGGGAGATGGCGACCTGCCCGGATTTGAGCTTCAAGATGGATTCCATGTCGCCGCCACCGCGAAAGACGTGAAAGGGATCGAGAACGGTCGTGGCATCGGGATGGCCGCAGCGGGCCATCACGTCCAGAGCATCCTCGATCGTGTTGAATTGATCCACAAATCCGAGAAATTCCATGGACGGCTTCACACCCATCGCCGCGCCAATCTCCAGCAGTTCCCGATAGCGCACCGTACCAAGCTCGTAATCCGCCTCGCCCGCCGGCGGACTGGCAATGACGTACGGTGCGCCCAGTTCCGCCGCCTGCCTCATGCGCCTTTTGCATTCCTCCAATGCGGTCGGATAGGCCTCGGGCGAGGCATCGAACCAACCGGCAAGATAAATGGTTGTGGGCACTGCCAAACCCTGATTAACCAGTGCACTTTTCACATCTGCCAAAGTTCCACCATCTGCAATGTATGCATCAATGTCTTCGTGCCAAAGCTCAATGGCGCCGTAGCCCACTTCACCGGCAATGCGGATCTTATCAAGCAGGGGCGTGGGCCGGATGGTGCTGGCATTAAGGCAGTAACGCATGCCTAAGCGTAAGTCTGGGATGGTGCCTGTCAAACATTGCTGCGGTTGACTGCACGGGCCTACGAGGTTTCAATGCGCCGGAACCCTATTGCCATGAACGATCTTCGCGCAGCAGCCGTGCAGTTTCAGCATCAACCCGGCGACAAGTTAGCCAACCTGGAAGTAGTGCGTGAATACACCACCAAGGCCTCGGCGCAAGGGGCGGACCTCGTCGTGTTCCCCGAGATGTGTATCACTGGCTACTGGCACCTGCGCGATCTGCCACGGGAGAACCTTGAGGCACTGGCTGAGCCCATCCCCGACGGCGGAACAACCCAGGCACTGTTGGATTTGGCCAAGGAACATGAACTGAGCGTAGGTGCCGGCTTTATTGAGCATGATGAGGATGGGCGACTTTTCAATAGTTATGTGGTCGCGATGCCCGATGGGCGCACGGCGTGTCATCGCAAGCTGCATTGTTTTATCAACGAACACATGAGCAGCGGGGACGACTACACGGTGTTCGAGCTGCCTGATGGCACCAGGGCAGGCATCCTGATCTGTTATGACTGCAACCTCGGCGAGAACGTGCGCATCACGGCGCTCAAGGGTGCCGAGGTGCTGCTGGCCCCGCACCAGACCGGCGGCTGCAACACGCCCAGTCCGCGCTGCATGGGGGCGATCGACGTGAACCTTTGGGAAAACCGCGAGAAGAACCCTGAAGCGATTGAGGCAGAGTTCAAGGGTCCAAAGGGCCGTGAGTGGCTCTTAAAATGGATGCCTGCCCGGGCGCATGACAACGGTATTCATATCATCTTTAGTAATGGCGTGGGACGTGATGACAATGAGGTGCGCACCGGCAATTCAATGATTCTCGACCCTTATGGCGATCTGCTCGCCGAGACGTGGAAAGCCGGCAATGACATGGTGGTGGCTGCCCTGAAGGCGGACACGCGCCACATGTGCACCGGTGTGCGCTGGATTCGCAGCCGGCGACCGGAATTGTACAGTGGCATCGCTGAGTTCACCGGCAAGGAGCAGGACATTCGCACAGTGCGTTTTTCCAACAAGAATCCTGACCACCTGAAATAAAATGACGAAGCCTGAATCTGAAACAATTGACCCTGCACAGTTGCCCGATCTGGCGCAGTCTGTGATGAACGAAGCCAAGTTCCCCATGCTGTCCAGTATTGATGGGGAACAACCGCGTCTGCGGCCTGTTTCGCCCGTTAAGACCGATGGCTTCATTGTCTATGTCGCCAACCTCAAGATGTATCATAAAACGCAGGAGATTGCCGCCAACCCAAACGTGGAACTGTGCTATATGGATAGCAAGCACGATCAGGTGCGCATCAGTGGTGTGGCTGAGGTGCTGGAGGATGCGGATGAATTGCAGGCCATCTGGGATGCCAATCCGCTCCTCCGCCAATATCTCGGCACAATCGAAAACCCCATGTTGATTGTCTATCGTATCGTGCCCAAGCAGATCCGCTTCATGCGTGAATGGGCGCTGGAATATCATGAGGTTGATTTTTAGTAGCTGATAATTTGGGGATATCTGATTGTCAGTTTGCTGATTGCCGGCAGAACTGGGAGTCGAGGGTTGATTTATGAACATTTCATCAGCAAGAACGGCCAACAGTTCGGGCCGTACATTGCTAAGTCGGACCAGTAATTCACCGGTCTAAGTCGGGTGACGAAGAAGTAAATCCCTCCGCGGGCGGTTTAAAATAAAAAAGCGGACCGCCTTATGCCCACTCCAAAAAAATAACCCAATCAAGCCCATCGAGAAACGCAGATATATTTTGTGGGACTTGATAATATTTAGAGAAGGAAAATGGAGCCAGATACCTGACTTGAACAGGTGACCTGCAGGTTACAAAACTGCTGCTCTACCAACTGAGCTAATCTGGCCCGCCACAAAAATATAATTGGCCGAGTGGCGTCTGTCGAGACTTGGCTTAACGGTAACGCTTCACGAGCAGCCGACTGCGGGCGGCTTCAAGGGCCATGCTGAAGTCTTTGAAGTTTTCGAATCGTTTCATTGGATCCTTGTGCATGGAGCGCAGGATGGCCGCTTCGGTGTCTTTACTGATGGCGCTGACAATCTTCCGGGGGGACACAAGGCGCGTTTTCACGTGCATCCACACCGTTTCCTCCACACTCGGGGCATCGAAGGGAACGCGGCCGGTGATGGCGTGGTACATGGTTGCCCCCAGCGAATACATGTCAGACCTAAAATCCTGTCGCCCGAGGGCCACTCGCTCGGGTGCGATGTAATACGGCGTCCCTACCAAGCCTCCAGATGGCCTTCCTTCGTCCTTGTGGCGAGCGATGCCGAAGTCTGTGAGCTTGGGTTCGCCATCAGTGTTATAGAGGATGTTGTCGGGTTTAAGGTCAAGATGGATCAGTCCCTTCTTGGCAACCAACTCCAATGCGCTGGAAATTTTGATACCTACATCAAGCACATACAGTTCATCCACACGGTCGTGCTTTTGGATGAGCCCGTCCAGATCGCCGCGATCAGCCACTTCCATCGCGAGATATTTGTGCCCTTGATGTTCGCCGTAGTTGTACACCTGCACAATATGTGTGTGGTTGAGTGAGGCTTGGTGCCGTGCTTCACGGAAAAAACCAGCCATTGCATCGGAGTCACTGGCAAATTCAGGCCTCATGAGTTTCACTGCCACATCCCGGTTGAGAATTTCGTCATGAGCACGATACACCGTGGCCATGCCTCCTGAACCGCAGACCGCCCGCAATTCAAATTGATCCAGCTTAACCGGAATCATCACCGCGTGGCCGCATTTCGTACAGTTGGCGTATTCGAACATGCCCAAGTTGGCAGGTATGAACGTTGCGGCCTCGCAACGCTCACAAGGGACTCTTCGCATGGCTCTGCTGGGAGGTGATGTAGGCATATCACTGTATCCTTGGTCGATCGATGAATTGCCGCATTCAGCGGGGGTTCAGCAATCTCGGATGGAGTCAATATATCCCGAAAAGGATCAGCTGCCAATTGGAATCGTTCCGGCAGGACTTTGAATTTAATTGCTATGAACGCCTGTTTTTGATAGGAAAATACCCAGTTTTATTTACGGCTTCCTGTCGGCCGTCTTTTCTATGAAAAACCTGACGCTTTGGATGCGCGGGCTGGGGCTGCTGCTCTTGCTGGCGGGAGTGGTGGACCTCGCGGCTGCCGATACCGAAGGAGCCCAAGATAGCCACGGCGTAGATGGCGGAGGGCTGAGCGTGTGGTGGGTGCTGCCCTTTGCGGGCATGCTGCTCTCCATCGCACTGGGGCCGCTGGTGGCGGCACATTTCTGGCACAATCATTACGGCAAGGTGGCTGCGGGTTGGATTGCTGTCTTTGCCGTGCCCTTTCTTGTGTCCTTCGGTGGCGATGCCTTTTATGAAATCCTCCACATTGTGCTGCTGGATTACGTGCCTTTTATTATTTTGCTAGCTGCATTGTTCACCGCCGCGGGCGGCATTTGCCTCAAAGGTTCCCTGCGCGGATCGCCGATGGTCAACACAGCTATTCTTTTCATTGGCACGGTGCTCGCCAGTTGGATGGGCACAACCGGCGCGGCGATGCTGCTCATCCGACCCATCCTGCGCGCCAACGCCTGGCGCAAGCATCGCGTTCATGTGATCGTGTTTTTCATCTTTCTAGTGGCCAACATTGGCGGCTCACTGACGCCGCTGGGCGATCCTCCGCTCTTCCTCGGCTTCCTCAAGGGCGTGGAATTTTTCTGGACGATGAAACTGCTGCCGGTGATGGCGCCGGTGTCGGTGGCGTTGCTGGTGATTTTCTTCATCGTGGACACGCTGATGTTCCGCAAGGAAGGCGAGGCTCCCGATGACGGCGAGAAAGTGCCGCTCAAGCTAGAGGGGGGCCTGAACTTCGTGATGGTCGCCTGCATCATCGGCGCGATTTTGTTTTCCACTTGGCTCGGGAACAACAAATTCATCGATGCCGAAAAATCCAAACAGGCACGCGATGAACTGCCCGCTCTGGTCACCATCATGGAAACCGTCCATGCGGACCTGAAGAAGGTGGATGCCGCCCTGAAGAGCACGGACCCTGTTCCCGACAACGAGGTGAAAATAATTGAGCGATCCCTGCATGAGAATGTACACTACGCCGAACACCACGGTCACGGCGAAAACGACCCGAAAACCACGGCCGCTAAGGCCCGGCAAAAGAAGTTTGAGGAACTCCCGGGGGAGGATCGATTCGTCCCGGCCAAGCTGCTGCCCTTCCATGCCGATGTGCGCAAGCATCATCTGCACACAGTAATGACGGTGAACCAGCAGCGCGCCGACATCAGCTACAAAGAGACGAAGGGCATACCGGTTCTAGGTGTCACCGTGCCGTTCACCAACCTCGTGCGCGACGGGTTACTGCTATTAATCGCGTTCATCAGCCTACGCATCACGCCAATGTATCGCGTGGTAAAAGACGAACACGGTCACGAGGTGCCCGCCGAAGGCGAGGAGGAAACCAACGTGCGCGCGGCTAATGGCTTTACGTGGGAACCCATTCTCGAGGTGGCCAAGCTGTTCATCGCTATCTTTGTATGTATGATTCCGGCACTATTAATTCTGAAAGCCGGCGTCGACGGCGGCCTCAAGAGTGTGATCCTGATGGTGCAGACGAGCACCAACGAACCCATCAACGCGATGTATTTCTGGCTCACCGGCGCCCTCTCGAGCTTCCTCGATAATGCGCCGACGTATGTGGTGTTTTTCAACACCGCCGGCGGCGATCCTACTTCGCTGATGGGCAAAGGCGGAATGTTCGACATATCCATCGGCAGCACGCTGCTAGCCATCAGTTGTGGCGCGGTGTTTATGGGGGCCAACACCTACATCGGCAACGCGCCCAACTTCATGGTGAAAGCCATTGCGGAGGAAAACGGCGTGAAGATGCCCAGCTTCTTCGGCTACATGGCCTGGAGCGCGGCGATTCTCATCCCGGTATTCATCGTCGTATCGCTGTTCTACTTCCCATCCAGTCCATAAGGGATGGTGTGGTGCGTCAGATGGCACGCCTCACCCTCGACCTAGGCAAAAGTTTGTGGCAAAACGCCTCGACGCATGCGGCTGCTTTATAACATTCTTTTCCCAGTTTTTTTCCTGCTGAGTGCGCCGTATTATTTTTGGAAACTACGCCGGCGCGGTAATTGGCGTGAAGGTTTTGGCCAGCGGTTTGGAGGTTATAGTGAGCTTGAACAAAAATTGAGCGGCAAAAAGGTGCTGTGGCTGCATGCTGTGTCCGTGGGCGAAGCCAATCTCGCTGTGCAGTTGGTGGAATCAATGCAACCGGATCATCGGGATTGGACTTTTGTTGTTTCCACCATCACCACCACCGGCATGGGCGAGCTTGAGAGCAAACTGCCGGGAGATGTACATCGTGTTTATTATCCCATTGACTGGCTGCCGTTTGTTAAGAGTGCCTTCCGCACGATCAACCCGGCAGCGATTGTCCTGGTGGAGGCAGAGATTTGGCCGAATCTCTTCTGGCAGGCCAAAAGCGCAAACGTACCAGTGCACTTAGTTAATACGCGTCTATCGGAAAACTCTTTCAACGGCTATCGCCGTTATGCGTTTCTCTTTAAACCTCTCTTTCGATCACTGCATTTGGCCGGGGTGCACAATGAATTCGATGGCGAACGTTTGGAAAAGCTTGGTTGTGACCGTAACGATATCACCGTTACCGGCAATATGAAATTTGATGGGCCTGTTGCATCCGGTGCGGACACCACTGATGCGCGGGCATTGTTGCGTGAAGTCGGTGTGTCCGATGAGGCGCCCGTACTTGTGGCTGGCAGCACTTTTGAAGGCGAGGAAGAATTGCTATGCAAACTGCTGCCGCAATGGCGCAAGGAATATCCCGATCTCTTTCTTGTTCTGGTACCACGCCATTTTGAGCGAGCGGGTGCAGTGCTGGAAAATCTCAACCATTTGAACCTGCGTATTATTCGGCGCACAGCGATGAATGCCAAAGTGGACAAGCCTGATGTGCTGCTAGTGGACACGACAGGTGAATTGAAGGCTTTTTACGAGGTGGCTACGCTCGTATTTGTGGGCAAAAGCCTGACCGCACAAGGCGGGCAAAACCCTATTGAACCGGCGGCCTTGGGGCGGCCGATTGTGCTTGGACCTTTTATGCAGAATTTCAGGGCTGTGGTACAATCGCTGCTGGAGGCTGAGGCCGCGATTCAGGTGGCGGATGAATCGGAATTATCACGGCAAGTGTCTGTTTTACTGGGTAATCCAGAACAGTGCGCTGCACTGGGCACGGCCGCAAAGGCGGTGGTAAAGGGCAACAAAGGCGCCACACAGCGCACAGCCGAATTGATCGGGCGAACGCTGCGGGCGTTAGGTTGAACCGTCTTTTTTTGGGCTGACTACTAAATGGAATCGGGTTTGCGCTTGAGCAATTTCTTGATCTGGTCGCGCTTGCCCTCCTGCATCATCCGCCACATTTGAATGACGCGTTCGTGGGTTACATGTTTACCCACAACGCGCTTGTCGTATTCGTGTTCATAGAATTCCACGAATCCATTCTCATAGACGTCGAGCTTCCATCCTTCTTCGTCATGTAGAGTAATATTCAAGTATTCCGTTCCAGGTGTCTCGAGTTCCTCGAGAACGGATAAAACCTCACCAGTACTTGGATCCCTGAATTCCTCCCCCTCTTTGTTGAGGTACGTTGTCAAGTTAATCCACCTCCCTTCGCTTCCAAAGAAGCTTCCTCCTTCCGCGCATCAAACTCTGCATCAAAAAGGCGGTCAAGAAAAAAGCCGATGGTTTTATGCACCGGCTTGGAATAGATCAGTGTGAAATTGATTACACAATGCCGGTGTTGATCTGAATGCCTTGGAACCACATCTCCAATTGTTGCCGACTGGTGCAGTTGTCTAGAGCAACCTCCTTGGAGACGCGGCCTTGCTCCACAAGGTTGAACATGCAGCGGTTGAAGCTAAACATGCCATCATCCTCACTGGCGTCAATGCAGGCGGGAAGCCGATTCAGTTCGCCATCAAAAATCTTCTGCTTTACCAGCGGCGTGCCGATCATCACTTCCTGCGCTGGGCACATACCACCATCAAGTGTGGGGCACATACGTTGAGCGATGGCGCCGACAATTACCTCGGCGTATTTCTTGCGTTGCATTTCTCGCTCCTCCTCAGGAAAGAAATCCAGCAGACGGCCCGGCACCGAGGCTGCTGTACGGGTGTGCACCGTGGAGAGTACCATGGCACCCGTGTCTGCTGCGCGGAGACAGGCGCCGATGGAAGTGGCATCGCGCATCTCACCCACCAAGACCATGTCTGGATCCTCGCGGAGAGCACTTTTGAGGGCACGAGCAAAGCTCATGGTATCTAGCCCTACCTCGCGTTGCTCAATCACGCACTGTTCATCTTCGAACATCATCTCTACCGGATCCTCAATAGTGATAATGTGTTTCCTGAAATGCTTGTTGAGGTGCAACACCATGGCGGCCATGGTGGTGGATTTGCCGGAGCCGGTAATGCCCGCGAGTATTGTTAGCCCCCGCTTGGCCTCGGCAAGTTGAAGGCATATGGGGTGGATGCCTAACTTCTCAATGGGCGGCATGTCATTTTTGATGTACCGCATGGCCATGGCCCATTGGCTACATTGGGAAAAAACATTGACCCGGAACCGACCGAATTTCGGGTTAAAATAGGAAAAGTCCACCTCTCGGTCTTCCTTAAAACTCTCTACAAAATGCTCTGGGCACATGTGGAAGATGATCTTTTCAATCCACTTGCGGGTGGGCTTGGGCCAATCCCGGTCGCGCAGGCCTCGGCTCATCCGGAAGTGGATATAGTGGCCCTCCTTGATGTGAAGGTCAGCCACGTTTTCATTAATTGCGTCCTGTAGAATTAAGTCGAAGAGGCGAAGATCTTCATCTTTAATGGACTTGTCCTCCTCGAGCCCATTCCAGCACTCTGAAGTTTCATCAGATTTAAGCAGCATGCCGGCGGGATAGCGAAGGCTAATGTCTTCATCTTCCGTAAGTAAAATACCGCCTCTTGGGTCGGGTTCACGTTCGCTCAGAGGAATATCCCCGGTTATTTCCGGGTGGACTGCGATGCTCTGTTCAATGGGGGCTTCTTCGGGTGGGGTTTCGACTGCCAACGGGCTGGGTTCTTCAACAGGTTGCTCCAAAGCAGGAGAAGCTTGAATCATATTTGAATCTTCATTCATATTTGAATCTTCATCTGACCCAGATGCTGGCGGTGTAGTTTCTAGTTCTGCTGGCGGAGGCGGTGCAGTTTCTAGT
>CAZTTU010000044.1:9863-17802 GCA_964616045.1 uncultured Verrucomicrobiota bacterium
AGATGCTGGCGGTGTAGTTTCTAGTTCTGCTGGCGGAGGCGGTGCAGTTTCTAGTCCTGGTGGCGGAGGCGGTGCAGCGGTCGACAGATCAATCGGCGTAGGAGGTGCTGAAGGATCGACTTCGGCAGACTGTGGTGCTGGTGGCGGTGGAGCTAACGGAGGCGTTTCCATGTCCAATTACTCTACCGCTGTAAAACAAATATTGCAACTGGAAGAGGTTGATTCCGCATGTTGATTCGTATCATGGGATCAGTAACCGTGGGGCAACGGTTGGCATTTGAAAGACGGCATTTCTCTGATTCCCTCACTGGGAACTATCTCGTTCACAAACCGTGTTGAGTCAGTAGATTCTCAAATCATCAAACCACCACATTAAATCAGCAAACTTTGTCGTCCTCCTTTATTTATTCCATTTACCGTAAATCACATCGGCCTCGGGTCTAACCACATCGCGGTCAGCCTCCCTCTGCCACCTTCTGGAAAATTCAAGAGTGTTCAGCTCATGTGGCTTGGGAATATGCCGGATGGCGCCGTCGATCGATTTAGCCACCTCATTCTTGCGGTTGCCCCTTATGGATGGATCCATTGAAATGTCTCGATTCATCTTGAGAAGTGTCTCATTCGAAAAATGAATAAACGGTATCCGTGAGGGAGTACAGGAATAGCCGAATTCGTTCGGGGCTCTTTCAAACATCAACGGTGGGCGATAATGAATCGAGGGACTCTTGATGATTTCTGTTTCGTAAATTCCATCATCGTCGGCATCCACCTGCTTCATGATGTTGCCCGTTGGGATATAGGGATAATGATGGATGTATAACTTGCCATTGACCGTCAAGTTCACCCCGTATGCGGATGGACCACCATTGCTCCGGATACTAGAAGGAGGAACATAGATGGTAGCGTTTTTTAGGACGGTGCCGTCCTTAAAGACGATATCGATGGCGGAGGCAGGGAAGGCCAGAAGACATGCACACACCGTGTTGACAAAGGCCTGTGCTTTCATGCTTCAACATAACACAGATTTTTAAAAGACACTAAAAAAATGCTAATAAAAGTTTACCACTCAAGAACCGTGGCCCCCCAAGTCAGCCCGGCTCCGAAGGCGACGATTAGAATCTTATCGCCGCGCTTTATTTTGCCCGATTGCAGGGCCTCGTCCAGCGCGACTGCCACGCTGGCGGCGGAGGTGTTGCCATATTTTTGAAGGTTCACAAACACTTGGTCTTCTCTTGCGCCGAGGCGTTCGCCGATGGCGCTGATGATGCGCTGGTTGGCCTGATGCGGGATGATGCATTTGATGTCCTCAATAGCCACGCCACTGCGCTCGAGCACGTCCTTGGCTGCTTTTGTCATGGCGTTGACGGCGGTTTTGAATACCTCTTTGCCTTCCATCTTGAGGAAATGAATTCGTTCATTTACAGAATCGATCGTGGCAGGCCGGCGACTGCCGCCACCGGGCATGGCGAGGATATCGGCCTTGGTACCATCGCTGCCGAGACGAGTGGCTAGCACACCCAGCGCGCCTTGGCGCCGTTGCAGCACCGCGGCACCAGCCCCATCACCAAAGAGCACGCAAGTATTACGATCTTCCCAGTCTATGATAGAGGAAAGTTTTTCCGCTCCGATGACTAGAATATTATTATAAACGCCGCTAGCAATAAAGGTGCGGCCAATTTCGATTGCGTAAATGAACCCGGAACAAGCGGCCTCGAGATCGAAAGCCGCGGCTTCGGCAGCGCCAAGCTCCCGTTGCACAAGGCAGGCAGTGGCGGGAAAGGGCATGTCAGGTGTAATGGTGGCAACAATAATGAGATCAAGTTTGGTTGCAGCTAAGCCGGATTGCTCCAGTGCTCGTTGGGCAGCCTTAACGGCCATAGTAGAAGTGTGCTCATTCTCTGCGGCCATGCGGCGCTCCTTGATGCCGGTGCGGGAGATGATCCACTCATCTGAGGTATCAACGATCTTTTCTAGATCGGCATTAGTGAGCACACGTTCGGGGACATAGGAACCGACTCCGGTAATGGCACATCCTTGTGGCTGATTTTTCTCGCTCATGAATTCAATGTCCCGATTGCAATGGCAATAGCAGGGTCAAGTTGCATAGGGAACGGTGGCGGTTTGAACAAAGGTCTCTGCCATTGATGCAGCGTGCGCGTCTTCACGGCCGATCGTATCGAATGCGTTTAGATAGGGCAAGGGCGCATCCCAACAATGTTGGAATTGTGCCCCCTTCGGTGGACTATAAGATGTTCTTGTTGGGGAATGCACTGGAATGGTTTCCAGAATTCCTCTCAAGTGATTTCAAGGTACTTGCTATAGCCTCGCCGAGTTCGAGGGGGGACTCCTATCTCATCCCCCGCAATGCGCATGGTCTCGGTCCGATGGGTAATGGGAAGCAAGCTTAAGCCTGACCTTTGATGGTGAGAATCTGCCGGCTCTTATAGAAACCGCAGCTTGGGCAAACGCGGTGGGCCAGTGCGGGGACTCCGCATTGTGGGCAATCCTGCAATTTGGGCAGCTTGATCACACTGTTGGAGGCCAAGCGCTTGCGGCGGCGGCTACGTGAGGTTTTGCGTTTTGGTACGGCCATTTTCTATTTAACCTAAAGGCTACTACTATTACTTCCACTCATCCAGCTTACTCCAATCAGCGGAGGGCTTATCAACATCCGTCTTCGGCAGTTCATTCTGCTGAAGAATCAATCCTCTGCATGCTGAACTACACAGCGGATGCTGTGGAAGGCCAAGCAAAATATCTTCACGAACCCACGGAGTCAAGTCCACGTGTTCGCCAATTACTTCGGTAGCATCAGGGCCCTTGAGAGGCAGCACACAATTCCACCGGAGAAACTTCATGTTGTGAGTAAACGGTTTGAGACAGCGCGCGCAATCGCCATCGAAGTCGATTTCCAGTTGCCCTTGCACAATGAGGTTGCCATCAACATGCTCGACTTGGAGTTGATATTTCAGTGTGGAGGCGGTGTGAATGAGGCCATTCTCGCTATCCAGCTTGAGGTCTAGAACGTTCGGCGACAGTTCGCCGACTAGATGCACATCTCGATCTTCAAGCTGCTCCAAGTTTACGCTGATGGTCATGGACGCCTCTTTTTTGGCCACTTATTGCACAGGGCTTGCTTTTTTTAATTTCCCCAGAAGCTCTTGCTCCACATTTGCCGGCACAAACGCACTAACATCACCACCGAGTCGGGCAATTTCCTTTACCAGTTTGGAGCTGAGAAAGGTGTAGGTTTCGCGAGGCATCATAAAAATTGTCTCAATGTCCTCCTCTAGCTTGCGATTCATTAGGGCGAGCTGAAATTCAAATTCAAAATCCGATACTGCTCGCAGCCCACGGATAATCGCCTGCGCTCGTTGTTCCTTGGCAAAGTCCACCAGCAGCCCTTCAAATGTTGTGATCTCCACATTAGGCAAATCTTCTAGCACTTTGGCAATTTGACGCTTGCGTTCGGCTTGTGTAAAGAGAGTTTGCTTATCAGGATTTTTTACTACCGCCACGATTACTCGGTCAAACAGTTTAGCTGCTCGTTCCACAACGTCCAAATGGCCGTAAGTGAACGGATCGAAACTCCCAGGATAAATAACCGTGCGCATTATTTAAAAAGTCCGACGCTTAGCGCAGGTGCGCAAGGATTTTCCGGCATATTATTCTAATATCTCCGAAGATATGGAGACCATGCCAGAAAAAATTCTACTACTTCAACATCGTCGGAGAAAAATTCCCTCCATTTGCGGGAGATCTTCCTCGGGCATGTCCATTTTGAATCAGCTCACAGGTGAATTTGCGCGCGGCGCATTAGTAACTCTCAGCGTGAGCAGTCGTTATTTAACCGTGATGGAAATTTTCTTGAATCACATTGGAGCGAGGGTTCCATGGAAAACGCCAGTTTCTTGACTGAATCCTATACTGATACTTAAACAAAGCTCACCTGTTTTATAATTGGTTAGCCTGTATTTACTGAGGTGATTCTGATTGGGCACAAGCCCCTTGCCCTGCTTCGGCAGTTGCTTCTCGAGGTAAGTCCTGAATCAATAATTCAAGCGTCGTAGTGCATCCTTTACCACCCAGTTTGTTTGCTGCAATGCTGCCTTTGCTTCGGTTGCATCAGCTCCCGTCAGTGTATGCACAATGCGCACCGCGCGGTTGCGGAGCTTTTTGTTCTTGGGATCGAGATCCGTCATCAAGTTACTTGTAACTTTGCCCAGATTCGCCATGACCAGCGTGGTGATGCAGTTCAAAATCAATTTCGTCGCCGTGCCCGCCTTCAATCGTGTTGAGCCTGTCAAAACTTCTGGCCCGATTTTCGGTACTAGAATCAGCTGTGGTACATGCGCTCGTCTCCTGATGCGTGGATTAAAACAAATCAAAGCCGTTCGCGCCCCACGTTTCGAAGCTGCCTCCATTGCGCCCCATACGAACGGCGTGCGACCACTTGCCGCGATACCAACCACCACGTCCTTCTTGTTTACACCACGAAACCCAATCGCCCGTTTGCCCGCTTCCGGGTCATCTTCCGCACCTTCAATTGCTTGCGTCAGCGCTTGCGGTCCGCCAGCAATGATGCATTGGACTTGTCCCGGCTTAGTGCGAAAGGTCGGTGGACATTCACTTGCATCCAGCATTCCCAGCCGCCCGCTTGTTCCCGAGCCAGCGTAAAACAATCGTCCGCCATTCTTTAGAGCCTTCGCCACCCACTTGATAAGACACTCAATTTTTTTACGCTCTGCCAAAACCGCCTTTATCCCTAGCGCTTCCTCGTTGAGCATTAATTCAATCGCCTTGCCAACCGGCAGCCTGTCCAAATCCTTCGAACGCGGATTACGTTCCTCAGTCGGCGAAAGAGGCAGTGTTGGATTGGTGTCAAAAATTTTCTCCGCGGCCTTGCCTGTTGCCAACTTTTGAGCCAACTCCACCGCTCCCCAAACTCCGGCGCGATTGAGTTTGGTAATCTCGGCCTTGCGCCAATGCCGTTGAATATTCGAGCCCACGGCTTTAGCGAAGGCGGGTTGGTTGCACAATACGCCACCGGCTAGAACAAATTCCACCATTTCATCTTTGGCAACAAGTTTCTTGGCGCAGTTGATGGCGTCCCTCGTCAGCGTGGACACGGCTCCCTCAAGAATATCCCGAGCGATCAAATCACGCTGTTTACTGGCGGCAAATACTTCCACGGCTAGCGCCGCGATGGCCTCCTTGTTCGCCTGCGCCACCCAATCGATAAGATCGTCTGGCTCATTGCAGGTTGTTGCCGCCAATAATCGTTTACCAAGGTTCGACCACGTTCTATCTCGATCGAAATAAAACACCACCGCTTTCAATCCGCGCAGACCAATTTCAAACCCACTGCCTTTGTCACCAAGAATGTGTCCCCAACCGCCTATTTTTGTCGTCCGTCCACCATTGTCTCTCCCAAAACAACAGGACCCCGTGCCGGACAGGACTAGCACGGAAGTGTTTTTTCGCAAACCAAGAGCAATCTCCATATCATGCGTTACATGACAAGGGGTGTTTTTCCAAATCTTTGCCACGGCTGCCCGTACTCGCTTATGATCGTTTTTATTCCGCGCACCGGCCATGCCAAGACCAACAGCATCCGGCTTGGGAAACTGTTCAGCAATGCGCTTAAGCAATCGGACGAGCGCACGGTCACCTAGTAATCGTACATTGCCTGGGCCAAATGTAGCGTGATGGATTTTCTTCCCATGCGTGTCAACGAGCAACGTATCCGTTCGCGTGCCGCCACTCTCAATGCCAAGGATGAAGGGGCGTTCAAATATACCATTGGCGATCACTGTCGGAGTTTGTGCCGTGGGCCGTGTGCATGGCAAGTCAATGGTCTTGGTTTTGTTCGTACTCTGCGGTATGCCTTAGGCATGACCGAAACCGAACAGGCGATTCTCGACGCATTGATCGAACTTGAAGATGCCGTGACACACGTGGACAATAAGCCCAAGCCCGATTTCATGGGCATCTTTGTTCGGATTGATAAACTCACAGCCAGTTTGCCCAAAGGCACATCTCCCGATCTTCTACATTATCTGCATCAAAAAAGTTTTGAAAAGGCGCGGCTTTTTTTGCAGGGACAGGATCCTGAGCAAGGTGCCTGCCCGCATTAAGACGCAAGTTATGATAGACGATACTATCGCCGCCATAGCGACACCACTCGGCGAAGGTGGCCTTGCGGTAATTCGCCTTTCTGGCGAGCAGGCATTGGCGATTGCGGAAAAATGTTTTAATCCCATTGGAAACTCCTCCGCCAAACCCACCGCAGCCGGAACACATACGCTACATTATGGCAAAATTATTCATGAGGAACGTGAGATTGATGAAGTGCTCCTTTCGGTATTGAGGGCACCTCGCACATTCACGAAAGAAGACACCGTGGAAATCACCTGCCACGGCGGTTTGCTGGCGAGCCAGTCTGTGCTCAAGGCCGTCCTTGCTGCGGGTGCCCGCAGCGCTGACTCTGGCGAATTCACTCGACGCGCCTTTCTAAATGGACGCATCGATCTCGCGCAGGCCGAGGCCGTGGTGGATGTCATCCACGCCCGCACCGACCTTGCGCTGATTGCCGCCAATGAGCAGCTCGCCGGCAAGCTCAGCCAGCACATCAATCAATTGCGCGATGACCTCATGCAAACGCTGGCACACATTGAGGCGCACCTTGATTTTCCTGATGAAGACATTGCGCCAGAATCCATGACGCAATTGCTTGTGCGTCTTGATGGTGTGCTGGCGTTCATTGATGAACTACTTGCTACTGCCAATGAAGGTCAGATTCTGCGCCGTGGCATTCGCGCCGCGATCGTTGGTCGGCCCAATGTTGGCAAGTCCAGCTTACTCAATCAACTACTCGGGCATGAACGAGCCATTGTCACTGCCACCGCCGGCACCACGCGAGATACAATTGAAGAAACTGCAAACGTGCGAGGCATTCCCGTAGTATTCATCGACACCGCCGGCCTGCGCGAAGCTGCTGATGCCATTGAGGCTGAGGGTATCCAGCGCAGTTACAAAAGTGCGGCGACTGCCGATCTAATCTTGCATGTGCTTGACTCGAGTGAGGAGTTGACGAACGAAGATCAAAAGTACATCGACGAATTTGATGGTGAAAAATGCATTCTCATCGCCAACAAAATTGATCAACCGCTTCAGCTTGATTTATCCGGGTATGAATACATCGAAACCTGTGCTCTGAATGGAGGTGGCATTGAGACACTAAAGGAAGCCATCCGCACCACCGTGTGGAATGGGGAAATCCGCGCGGACATGCTGCCGGCGATGATCAACTCCCGCCATCAAGACGCTCTGCGCCGCGCGCACACCGCCCTTGAACAGAGCCTTGCCGCCGGGCGGGCAGCGGCGAATCTAGAGCTCGTCGCCTTGGATCTTCGCATCGCCGTCAACGCCGTCGGCGAAGTGGTTGGCAAAACCTCCACCGAAGACCTTCTCGACTCCATCTTTAGCCAGTTTTGTATAGGAAAATAACCTACATCCCTCCAAACCTATTGACAGGAACAAGCTGAACCCAAATAATACCAGAGACGGATGAGGAAAATGTTTTGCGTCTTGGGTTTTGCGCTTATGGGAATTTCTGCCCATGCCCAAACGCTTGCCGGCACACTGGGCGCTGCGAGCATTGCGTCCGGTTTGCAGGGTATCGGCAGCAATGCTGCGTCCATTGGTATGGGAGCCGTAAACGGAATGCAACAGGGCATGATGGGTGGCAACACGCCAGGGCTCAGCAGCCTGCTGGGTGGCTCGACCGGCGAAAATAACGGCGGTACGACAACTGCAACGCCCCGACCAGCAACAACAACTGCAACCACACAACCCGCAGGCGGAAACAATGGTGGTGCGACGGGCGGAAACAATGGTGGTGCGACGGGCGGAAACAATGGTGGTGCGACGGGCGGAA
>CAZTTU010000044.1:17902-19312 GCA_964616045.1 uncultured Verrucomicrobiota bacterium
ACAATGGTGGTGGTGGCAACCAAAATGGAGTCGCTCAAGGGAGCACCCCTGCGGGTCGAGGCGGCTATAGCGCGCGTTACTTGAATAACGGTTATGGACGTGGAGTTTCGGGTTCGGGTGGTAGCGCCAGTGCGGGACCGATTTTTGGAGGACGAACATTATCAGCGCCATTGCGGCCGATTTTTGCACGCATCACGGATATGCGTCAGGCACGGCTGAATATACGCCTCGGATTTTCAAATCTTGCCTCTGCGCCATCCGTTGGTGGTACTCGACCGACTCCATAATCTTCAATAACCCCGCATTTGGCGTGACCTTTTCCCGGTAATTCGTCAGATATAGACATGCACACGCTTGAGGAAGCCCGAGCCGAAATGCTTCAAGCCATCACTCCGTTGACGGCTGAAACCATTCCCTTGATTCAAGCCGGCGAACGCGTGCTCGCTGTGGAGGTACGGGCAAAAATTGATTTACCGCGCTTTGACAACTCCGCGATGGATGGCTATGCCGTGCGCGTTGCTGAAGCCAACACTGGGGCAAAACTCCAATGCATTGGTGAAGTACCCGCAGGCTCCGTCTTCGAGGCTAAACTGGGGCCCGGCGAGTGCTTGCGCATTTTCACTGGTTCCCCCGTGCCCGATGGCGTGAATGCTGTGGTGATGCAGGAGGATACACGCGCGGACGGCGACCTCATCGAGATCATGGATGAGGTGAAGCCGCTCGAGCACATTCGTCTGCGCGGAGAAGACCTAAAGATCGGTGAGACTATTGGCCTCGCTGGTGAGCCTCTGCATGCCGGCCGATTGCAACTATTTGGTGCTGCAGGTGTTGTGGAAGTAGCTGTGCATCGCCAACCCATTGTCGGCATACTTGCCACTGGGGACGAACTTTGTGAACCTGGTGAGGCATTGGGTGAAAGTGAAATCTATGAAAGCAATAGGCTAGCTTTGGCGAAATTGCTTCACCAAGCAGGCGCTAAGCCACGCATATATCCGCTGGTGCGCGATAAACTTGGAGCCACCACCAAGGCGTTGCAATCTGCCTTCGCGGAATGTGATGCCGTGATCACTTCTGGCGGCGTATCGGTGGGCGAACATGATTACGTGAAAGCCGCCTTCGAGGAACTGGGCGGAACGCTGGACTTCTGGAAGGTTAGAATGAAGCCGGGCAAGCCGTTTGTCTTCGGTCGGTTAAATGACATGCCGCTCTTTGGAGTGCCAGGTAATCCCGTGTCGGCTTTTGTGACTTTCCTTCTATTGGTGCGGCCCGCACTTCTGAAAATGTCCGGCGCGACCAATACAGAATTGCCCACGCATCCAGCCTTACTCACCGCCCCATTGGTCAATCACGGCAATCGGCGTAATTTCATGCGCGTGTTCGTTGATGCCCAAGGTCGGGCGCACCCGGCAG
>CAZTTU010000045.1:0-18921 GCA_964616045.1 uncultured Verrucomicrobiota bacterium
CTGATCCAAACCGTCGTGACTTCATCAAGACCTCCGGCAAGGTAACCGCTGCCTCAGCGCTGGCCGGCGTGGCATTGCCCCACGTGCACGCCAACGTGGATGACACCGTGAAAGTTGCGCTAGTTGGGGCAGGCGGACGTGGTAATGGTGCGGCTAATAACGCATTGTCAGTCTCAGCTGGGCACGGACCCACCAAACTCGTGGCCATAGCCGACATTTTCGAGGAAAAGCTGCGGGGCAGTTACAATGGTCTCAAGAAAAGATTCAAGGACAAGGTCGACCTTGGGAAGGAAGGTAAGAATGGCCGCCCTGAGCGTGGATACATAGGCTTTGATGGCTACAAAAATGCCATCGATAACCTTAGTAAGGGGGACGTGGCGATCTTCACCACGCCGCCGGCCTTTCGCTGGGTTTTTTACCAGTACGCAGTGCAAAAGGGTATTAACGTATTCATGGAGAAGCCGGTTACGGCTGATGGCTATGGCACCAAGAAAATTCTTGAGATTAACAGGACGGCCAAGAAAAAGAACCTGAAGGTAGGAGTCGGCCTCATGTGTCGTCATAGCCGCGCGCGTGGTGCGATGGCCGATAAGATTCAGAATGGTGACATTGGGGATATCGTGCTGATGCGCAGCTACCGCATGCACGGGCCAGTGGCCTCCTCACGAACCATTCCTCAGAAAATGCGCGAGCAGTATAAGGACATGGAGGAGATTCGCTGGCAGATTCGGCGCTTTCACAGTTTCATCTGGGCCAGTGGCGGTTGCTTCAATGATTTTTACATCCACAATATTGATGAGTGCTGCTGGATGAAAGGTGCCGCTATGGGCGACCCGGAACACACTGGAGGTGACCCCTTTGATGTAATCGGCACGCGCGACAAGTGGTCATGGCCTATTATGGCGCAGGCCAGTGGGGGTAAGCATTACACGGAAAATCGCCAAGGACAGCCGTACGTGGATCAAAATCTGGATACCTACTCGGTGGAATACACATATGCTGATGGTACGAAGCTGATGCATTACGGTCGTACCATCGAGGGTTGTCACAATGAGTTTGCCAGTTATGTGCATGGCACCAAGGGCTTTGGTACTTTCTCAGCCAATGGTCACTGGCCTGCTCCCAGTGCCTTATACAGTGGACTTACGCCGAACCCGAAAAACCAAATATGGAAATTTCCGGCACGCGAGACCAATCCCTATCAGGATGAGTGGGATGATTTGCTCGATGCGATCCGCAATGATAAGCCGTACAACGAAGCCGAGCGTGGCGCCTTGGCCAGTCAGGTTTGCAACATGGGTCGCATGGCCGCCCATACCGGCCAACGCGTGATGTGGGATGATGCCCTGAACGCCAAGCCGTTCGCGCCGGATCTGGACAAGTTGGCGGGTTTCGACAGCAAGGCCCCGGTCACAGCTGATAAGGATGGCTTTTATCCCACGCCGAAGCCGGGCATTACCAAGAAGAGCGAGTATTAATCCTCTTTACGCTCCGGCAAGGCACCCGGCACATTTTCAAAACTGAACCCCTTCACTGCCTCGGCTGCAAGTGTACCAATGGTGCGTCGCAACGGGACCACACTGGAGCCTTTCCCGGTAGGGTGCACCCGGTTGCAGAGAAATATGACAAAAGTTTTTGAAAAAGGGTCAATCCAAATTGAAGTGCCTGTAAAACCAGAGTGTCCATAGGAGCCTAGAGGAAAGACATTGCCGCGCGGACTGGAGTATCCGGTGTCAATATCCCAGCCGAGGCCACGTCGTGATTTGAGTGAGGGAGGTGTCTGCACGGTTGTCATCAGTTTCACAGTCGCTGGTTTGAACAGGCGCACTCCTTCCAGTTCGCCTTTTTGCAACAGCATGCGGGCATAGCGCGCCAGATCCGGAGCAGTGGTGAAGAGTCCGGCATGGCCAGCAATGCCCTCGGTCTTGCGCGCGCGCGGATCGTGCACAATGCCCTGCAATGCTTTGCCGTCAGTGACCGTCGTGGGAGCGATGCGATTGTGCTTTACGTTGGGTGGGTTGTAGCCGGTATCAAGCATTTTCAATGGATCGAAAATTTCCTTTTCACAAAACACATCAAGCCGTCGGCCCGTGACGCGACGGATAATTTCATCGAGCAACTGAAAGTTGATGTCACTGTATTTGAACCGTTCTCCTGGCTTTGATCGTAATGTTTCAGCGACGCACTTGGCAATGCACTCGGCGTGGCCGTTCCAGCCAGCGAGGGAAATGTCCGGACGCAGCCCACTGGTGTGAGTAAGCAGGTGGCGCAGAGTGACGGAATCACGTCCGGCGGCAGTGAATTCCGGAAGATATTTATTTACCGGATCATCAATGCTTAACCGGCCGCGCTCATGCAGCAGCAGCACGGCGGTGGTGGTGGCGATCACTTTGGTGAGCGAAGCGGCATCGTAGATCGTATTTTTTTGTGCCGGGGTCTGAATGGGCTCCACGCTTGCATTGCCGTAGGCTTTCGTGAAATGGGTGCCGTTTCGTTCAATCCAAAGAACACCTCCAGGCAGTCGATTTTCCTCTTGTGCTACTGTAATGGCGGCGCCAATGGTTCGCAGTTTATTGGGGTCAAAGGTGTCAGCTAGCTTTACTGGCGATGCAGGAGAGACGGGTGATTTGACACAGGCTGACAATGAGAAAAGACACAGTACGCAAATAATATAAACATAATGCAGCATGAGCCGTCAAAGTACCCGCTGCCACAGCAAGAGGCAAGGAGCTTGCCGTTGTCGTGATGTTTTGAAATGATTGGTCACGGACACCGAATGAATCCACGCATTATCATATTTGGATTTTTTGCCCTTGCCAGCGGGTTTGGGTTTGCTCAACAGAAATATTTGGATCCCCCTGGATCTGCCAAGGAACTCTTTGCATCTCGGCCAATGCCGCGCGTGTCCTTGAGCCCGGACCGCCGGCATTTGTTGATTGCCGAGGGACATCGTTTTCGGCGTATTCAAGATTTGGCATCGCGTGTGGTGGCACTTGCCGGAGTTCGGATCAATCCATTGAATAATGGTTCCGCCTCGCCCACTTATTATGTGCGGATTGAGATTAAGGAAGTTTCTTCAGGAAAGAAATTCCCGCTCAAGATGTCGAGAGGTGCCAAAGGATTAAGTCTGCCGGTGTGGTCTCCAGATGGGAAACGGTTTGCCTACCTTCAATACAATCGCACGGAGGTCAGCCTTTGGGTTGGTGAATCGGCAACGAGGAAGATTAAGCAGGTGCCGGGAGTCAAGGTTAACAGTATACTCGGCAGACCGTTTCAATGGACGCCTGACAGCGAAGGTATCCTGTGCCTGACCATTCCATCCTCGCGTGGACAAGCCCCCATGCCTCCCAGATCTCCAGCTGGTCCGGTTGTGCAGGAAACCGGCCCGAATGAAGCCCCCGTGTTGACATATCCAGATTTGCTACAGAACCAGCATGATGAAAGGCTGTTTGACTATTACCTTACCTCACAATTGACATTGATCAATATGCGGACAATGCGTCGCATCAAGCTTGGGCGTCCTTCCATATTTGCCCGTTATGATGTCTCGCCTGACGGTCGATATATCTTGGTGGAACGAGTGCACCCTCCATATTCATATCAGGCTCCGATTCAATTTTTCCCGCGTAGCATTGAAGTGTGGGATCCAAAGGCTGAGGTGCAACGCGTAGACATTCGGCCGGCTACTGAAGATGTGGCTACCGGCGGTGTGCCAGTGCAGCCTCGAGGGCATCACTGGCGTCCCACGAGTGCACCCGCCACCATCGTGTGGGTGGAGGCGCTGGATGGCGGTGATCCGGATCGCGATGTGCCCTATCGCGATCGTGTGATGATGCTGGAGGCGCCGTTTGACGGTCGCCCCAGAAAAGTGACCTTGCTAGAGCATCGTTTCTCTAAAATTCTCTGGGGCGAAACTCGTGGCGTGGCTCTGGTGCGAGAGTATGAAAGCACTAGGAACTGGTATCGCACATGGCTAGTGAATCCTGATAATCCGGACATTCCCGATCGTCTGCTTTGGAGCCATTCGGTGGCGGAACGCTATAAACATCCGGGTCATCCGCTGATACGTCAACTGCCCAACGGCAAGCGGGCCATGCGAGTTTTTCAACAGTCCATTTTCCTCAATGGGAATGGATCTTCCAAGGAAGGAGACCGGCCTTTTTTGGACCGACTGGACTTGGTTCGATTTGAGCGGACAAATTTGTTCAAGTGCCCGGAAGATTGTTACGAGGCAGTTGTGGCCTTGATGAGTGATGATGGTCAGGAGTTTGTAACGCGTCACGAAACACAGACAAAGCATCCTAATTATTTTCTGCGCAAAGTTAGCATCTCAGAACGCAAGCCGTTGACGGACATTAAAGATCCGGCAAAGTCCCTGCGTGAGGTCAATAAGAAGCTGGTTGGCTACAAACGAGATGACGGAGTAGAGCTCAACTGCATGCTGCATGTGCCGCCCAATTACGATTTGACTGATCCCGACCGCAAGCGGCTGCCAACCATTCTCTGGGCCTACCCGCGTGTGTATACCCAAGGCACGGTGGCAGGGCAGGTGGCCAACTCACCCCATCGTTTCTCCACCTTTGCCGGTGCCTCCCCACGTTTTCTTGCGCTGGAGGGGTATGCGGTTCTGGATCAGGTAGCCATGCCGATAGTGGGTGATCCGGAGACAGCCAATGATTCTTTTGCCGAACAAATTGTTGCCAACGCAGAGGCCGCCATTGAGGCGGCGGTCGAGATGGGCGTTTGTGATCAACGCCGGGTGGGTGTGGGCGGGCATAGCTACGGCGGATTCATGGCCGTGATGTTGCTGGCGAACAGCGATCTATTTCGTGCAGGTGTGGCGCGAAGCGGCGCGTTCAATCGCACACTTACACCGTTTGGGTTTCAGAACGAACGCCGCACATTGTGGCAGGCACCAGAGACGTACCTGGAAATGTCACCGCTGCTGGCCGTGCCGAAAATCAGAGACCCCCTACTGTTGATCCATGGCGAAAAGGACAGCAACCCTGCGACCATGCCAGAGCAGACCAAGCGATTATACCACGCCATCAAGGGCAACGGCGGCAAGGCGCGCATAGTGATGCTGCCGCATGAATCACACAGCTATCAGGCGCGGGAGAGCGTGGGGCATGTGTTGCGAGAAATGGTGAGCTGGTTTGATAAGCACGTAAAGGGAGGCGCAGACAACTCTGAGTAAGCCAACAGTTGGAGCCTTCAAGCAAGAATCGCACGCAATTCCTTTAGCAGTAGTGGTATGGCCGCGTAGGGATCCTTGGCTGCTTCATATTCCAATACCACGTAGCCCTGATAACTTGCCTTGCGTAGAATATCTGCCACACGCTTGAGATCGGCAGGTTCTTTTTTGCCAGCGACTTTGAGCTCCACTTTCAGTTGCACATTCACTGCGTACGAAGCCGAGGCGGCAAAATCCATGTAGGGATTGTCGGTGCGAAAATTGCCGCTGTCCAGATTCACGCCGAACCACGGGTGATCGACGGCCTTCAGAAAGTTAATCAGGGTCTTGGCATCACCGATGCTGTCGTGGTTTTCAATGCCAAGGAAGATGCCATGTTTACCAGCATAATCGCAGCATTCTCGCAGACCCGCGATGGCCCACTTGTCGGCCTCTGCACGATCCATGCCCTTTGCCTCGCGACCAGCAAATACGCGGATGTGTGGCGCGCCGAGCACGGCGGCATGGTCGATCCACTTCTTCACATAAGCAATTTGTGCGTCACGCGCTTCACCTTTGGGCAGGGAAAAATTATTGCCGACGGCCGTACCGCTGATTTCAACTCCTCTCAAAAACGCGTGTCGGCGCAAGCCGATGAGGTAGTCACGAGTAACATTGTGGCGAAAAAAGTAACTGGTAAGTTCCGCACCATCACAGTGGTGATCGGCACAGAAATCAATGAACTTAAACATGTCCATCGGCTTAGCCTCTACCTTACGTGTGCTATTCTTTTGGAATGTGAAAAAAGAACGGAAGGAATAAGCTGCAAGACTCAATCGCAAATTGGGTTTACCCACACGCTTAAAAGAATCCCCCAGTGCTCTCGTTACACCAGCTGTGGAGCATGCAACGAAAAAACTTCGGCGGGAAACAGATTCCATGACTTTATTGACTACAACCGCAATCGCCAAAGCCATCGCTGCAAAAATCAAAGTCTCCCTGATTAGGGGCACGACCAATCTCAAAAGTTTTTGCAATCACTTGATGTATGCGATCCTGCACCTGCTGAACTTCTTCTTGGGCCTCCAGAAAATTTGCAGCAACAGGATTGGCCATAAATTCCCCACGCAACTTTTCAAATCCAACGATTTCCTCCTCTGTAATTTCGACTCCTGCCTGTTGTTTTTGCTGAAGGAGAGCTCCCCGGTCATTGAGTGTTCCATACTCATACTTTAGTTTCTCATCGGAAATAAACGCGTCAATTTTGGCGTAAAGCTCTTTGAAACCTTCCTGATTAACAATGGATTCACAGAGTTGTTCAGTTCCTTCTTTGACGGGCTTCATATCAAGATGCGGCTGATTTTCGCCAATTTCAGTGTCCATGATATTTTGATTAGACTGTGAGGATTTCTGCTTCCTTTGAGGAGAGGTGGCCATCGATTTTTTTTACGTATGTGTCTGTAAGCTTCTGCACTTCTTTTTCACCTCCGGTTAAGTCATCCTCTGTGATGTCGCTTTTCTTTTTCTCTGTCTTCAGTGTGTCAATAGCTTCGCGGCGGACATGTCTCACTGAGACGCGGCCGTCCTCGGCCATTTTTCGAATAACCTTGACCAGTTCCTCACGGCGTTCCTTGGTAAGATCGGGGAGGTTGATGCGGATGATTTTTCCATCAACTGAAGGGTTTAATCCGAGGTTTGCGGCCTGGATTCCCTTGTCGATAGCCTGGACAGTGGAGGCATCCCAAGGCTGAATCATAATGGTGCGCAACTCAGGCGTGCTGATGGAGGCAAGTTCCAGAAGGCGCATACTACTACCTTCATAGGCCTCAACCATAAGGTTTTCAACAAGTGCGGCGGAAGCTTTACCCGTGCGCACGCCGGCAAAGTCATTTACAACCACCTCTTCACTCTTCAGCATTTTTTCCTCGGCCTCGAGTAGGATGTCGGCAACTGGCATCTGCCCAGTTTAGGTGTGAGCCGTGTTTGAGGAAAGGAAAATTGCCTAACCTTCGACAAGGGTGCCTATTTTTTCACCAAGCACAACATTGCGAATATTATGAGGCTTGAATAAATCGAACACAATGATCGGCATTTTATTGTCGTGACAGAGGGAAAACGCCGTCGAATCCATCACGCGTAGTTGCCTCTGCAAACAATCCATATAGGAAATTCCACTGAAACGCTTGGCAGTGGGGTCCTTTTCAGGATCCTTGTCGTAGATGCCGTCCACCTTGGTAGCCTTGAGAATAACATTCGCGGCGATCTCATTGGCGCGCAGAGCTGCGGCGGTGTCGGTGGAAAAATACGGATTACCCGTTCCGCCTCCAAAAATCACCACACGCCCTTTTTCCAAATGTCGTACGGCGCGACGACGAATAAATGGTTCGGCAACTTCACTCATTTCAATCGCCGTTTGTACGCGTGTTTCTACGTCGTGATGCTCTAGAGAATTCTGTAACGCCAGTGAGTTGATGATAGTGGCGAGCATACCCATGTAATCGCCGGTGGCACGATCGATCCCGGCATCTTCGCCCTCAAGCCCACGGAAAATATTGCCACCTCCCACGACGATCACTACCTGCACGCCGAGGTCTCGCAACTCGCCAATTTGCTTGGCGATGTTGGCGACGGTTTTCGGACAAATACCAATACCTTTGTCACCCCCGAGCGCTTCACCAGAGAGTTTAAGTAGAATACGTTTGTATTTTGGTTTGGCTTGGTTTTTTGAAGTGCGTTTCAACAGGGACGGTTTCTACTCCTTCCGTCTCCTCACGTCAAATGAATGCACAAAAAAGCGCGCTGCCTTTGGGCAAACCACCGCGAGTACAAGTGCCCTAGTCCTCCTGCGTTTCGCCCACTTGAAAACGGAGAAATCCATTCACGTTGATGGCGTCGTCTCCCAGTTCCTTGCCCACGGCAGCGATGTGATCCTTCACGGCCAGATCGCCCTGCTTCACGAAGGCCTGATCCACGAGGCAATACTCCGAGAAATATTTTTCCATCTTTCCATCTACAATCTTTTCAATCGCCTGAGCGGGCTTATTCTTGAATTGTTCTGCGGTAATTTCACGTTCCTTCTCAAGAACCGTCTGATCCAGCTCATCCCGATTCACGACCGATGGACTGGCGGCAGTGATTTGCAGCGTGAGATCCTTCAATAACATCCTAAAGGCATCGCTATCGGCCGTTTCCTCCTTGCCCGTTTCTGCTGCCACAAGCACGCCCACCTTAGCCCCGTGATGGATGTAGGCGGCTACGGCTCCGTTGCCATCAATGCTAAGGCTTTGATGTCGGGCAAACTGAACATTTTCACCGATTTCTGCCACCATCTTGGCGCGTTTTTCTTCAAGGTCAGTCTCTGGATTATCGGTCAGTTCTGTTGCAGCCTCGTTGCAGAACTCTTTAAAACTCTCGTTTTTGGCCACGAAATCGGTTTCGCAGTTGATCTCCACTAGGGTGCCGCTTTTACCATCGGCTGCCAAGTGGCGGGCAATCACTCCTTCCGTGGTTACTCGACTGGATTTTTTTTCGGCAGTCGCAGTTCCTTTCTTGCGTAGCCACTCGATGGCAACCTCCATGTCGCCATCGGCTTCAGTTAAGGCTTTTTTGCAATCCATCATGCCTGCACCAGTTTGCTGCCGAAGCTTGCCAATTTGTGCTACAGTAATTTCAGCCATAATATTTCCTTATTAATTAAATGATCCGACGAGTTTTATAATTGAGTTTCGGCAGCTGCGATATCTTCAGCCGGGCTTTCCATTGGAGCCTCTTTAGTCTCGGACATGGTGTCTTCAGTTGGTTTTTCCGCAGGTACCACTTCAGCTGCCGGCAAGGCATCTTCAGTTGGTTTTTCCAACGGGACTGCTTCATCGGTAGGAGGATTTTCATCCTGACCAGTTTTGGCGATAAACTCACCCTTCGCTTGCGTAATTGTTTTGCTGATGGCATCCACGATGACTTGGACTGACTTGAGCGCATCATCGTTTCCTACAATTGGGTAATCGATTAATTCTGGGTCGCAGTTTGTATCCACAATGGCCACGATCGGAATACGCAGCTTGCGGGCCTCGGCCACGGCATTATGTTCGCGTTTTATGTCTACGATGAACACGACGTCGGGCACGCTGTCCATTTGGCGGATGCCACCCAGGTTCTTCACGAGTCGGGCTTTCTCCCGTCGGATGGAGGCCTGCTCCTGCTTTACATAGCTGGTGATACTGCCGTCCTCCTCCATTCCCTCAATTTCCTTGAGGCGCTTAAGGCGCTGTTTTACAGTCTTCAGATTGGTCAACATGCCGCCCAGCCAGCGGTCGGTCACATAGTGTTGATTGTTGGTCTCGGCTACTTCGCGGACAATCGATTGCGCCTGCTTCTTGGTGCCGACCAGCAGCACTTTGCCGCCACCACGGACAGTGTTACCGATAAAATTACATGCGCTGTCGAGTTGTTGTGCGGTTTGCGCGAGATCAATGATGTGGACTCCGTTGTGTGCCTTGAAAATATAAGGCTTCATATTCGGATTCCACCGACGGGTTTGGTGGCCGAAATGGACGCCCGCTTCCAGCAGTTCTTGAATACCAGTACTCATAATGTGTTCCCTTGTTACAGACCCCTTAGGGCCATCCCGCAGGATGACGGGATTACCATTTAGTGTTAATGTAGCCGCCTGCTCCACGCGAAGCAGGACATTTCAGACCGTGACTCTTCCTGCCAGTACAGTGGAAGAGGGCGGGCAAGCTAGCAAACAGTGATAAAATGGCAAACAGTTTTTATAGAAAATGAATAAAAAATGCAGCATTGAGACCGTAATTCTCGCTGGAGGTCAAAGCCGTCGCATGGGCAAAGAAAAAGCCCGACTCCGCCTCGGGAGACGCACACTCCTCGGACATGCCCGTGCCTTGGCGGCAACACTGGGCCTGCCTTGCTGTGTTTTGCGAACGGATCGCTTGCCAGGGCTTGGTCCCTTGGGCGGTATCGAAACCGCCCTACGCCGTGCCAAAGCCGACCGCATACTCTTTCTCAGTTGTGATATGCCCTTTCTGCAGCTGGATTTGGTGGAGCAATTGCTAGCTGTGGACGCGCCGGCAATCTTTGCCGCTGCCCGTGGCAAAGTCGGGTTTCCCTTCTGTCTTTCGCGAGAAATCCTGCCGAAAGTGGAGGCGCAACTGGCTGCTAATCGGCTCTCCCTTCAGGCTTTCGCCCATAAAATCCGAGCCCAACGCATGCGTGTGTACAAGAGCAACTGGCAGCAACTGGACAATATCAACACGCCAGACGAATTGGTAGCGGCGCGCGCGCGCTTGCATTGAGACAAGGGCACGGTACAATTTACGTGCGCCTGATTTAGAGTAACCTTGAGGCAAGGATTTGCGTATATTAGGTGTAATCAAGATGAAAATCCGTATTTTTCTCCTCGGCTTATTTGGTGCGCTGGCCTTTACCGGGCGCGCTGCCATCACTCCGGAATCCATCCTGCCGGCCAACACCTTTGCCCTGTCTACCGTGCCCGACATAAGTACTGCCCGCGTGGCCATTAAAGTCGCGCCTATGACCCGGATGTGGAATGACCCCGCGATGGCAAAATTTACTGAAAAATTCGCATTCGCAGTGGAAAGAAATATTCTCGAGCCCCTGCTCATCCAAGCTGATTTTGATATCGACGAATATTCGAGCTTGCTGCAGGGGCAGTTGACATTCGCGTTGACGCGGCAGGAGGGCGAGGAAATTCCTGGTGTCATTTTCATCCTGGATAGCGGAAAGATGGCCGGGCAGTTGAAGGAGAAACTTGCCGGTTTGCGGGAATCATTGGTGGATAATGATGTGCCGCATGATCGCCTTCGCATTCGAGGGACGGACTTTATTCATGTCAAGGCTCCCGAAGACCGAGGCCCCATGAACCTGGGATTGTATCTCGGCCAGTCTGGCTCGCTGATGATCGCCTCAAGCACCAAGGCGCTGGCATCGGAAGTGGTGGCATTGCATCAGAACAAGAAAAAAGGTAAGTCGCTGAAACAGAATGAGAGCTTCGCCCAACGCCATGAGGAGCAGTTCAAGGACGCGCTGGGCTATGCCTGGCTGGACTTTTCAGTCGTGCTGGAGATCGCCGAAGAGCAGATCGAGAAACAGTTGGATCCGGACGCAGAGCAGGATCCCAACCCGCTGGCCCCCACACCCGATCGTGTGATTGGAGCCCTGGGGCTCAAGGGCTTGCGCAGCGTCAGCGTATCTATGCATCAGGATAAGGACGGCGAATTGCTCCATGTGTTTTTCGATGTGCCTGAAGCTGGACGACGCGGATTGTTTGCCATGCTGGCGGCCCCAGCCAAGGACGCCACTCCACCGGCATTTGTGGGGGCAAATGTTACAAGCTTTGGGCGATTGCGCCATAGCGGCCAAGAGCTATGGAAACAATTTGAGGCTATGATTACGGAAATCACCCCCGCTGTCGCCGGTGTCATTGGTGTGGTTGAGGTCTCTATTCGCGCCAACGATCCGGACTTCAACCTTAAGGAACAACTAATCGGGACCCTGGGTGATGACATCATTGTTATCGAGCAACCGACCACAGTTGAGGAACCAAACAATATTATTTCACCCTCCAGCCTGTACCTGATGAAATCCACCAAGCCAGCCGTCACCTCCAAGGCCATTCGCACCCTAGTGGCTGCAGTGCTGCCTGAGCCACCGGAAGAACGCGAGGTGGATGGCCGCACCATCTATACCTACTCCATTGGTGGTGCTTTCGAGGGCGCTGAACAAGCAGTGCATCTCACCTCTGTGGGCGAATACCTTGTGCTATCGCTTGATGAAAAGGCGTTGGAACGTTTCCTGAAAGGCCCGAAAAAAGATGACAGGAAACTGATCGATCTGCCCGGCTTGAAAGAGGCTGCAGACAAAGTGGGCGGTTTCAAGTCCGGCATGTTCGCCTACGAAAGCCAGAAACCCATGGCCCGTTCTATTTTCAAGCTCTTTAGGGAAAATCCCGGCTTCCTTGAAGGCATGCTGGGCGGTCTGCGTGGTCCCGGCGGCCGCATCGATCCGGATACTGGCCTGCCCGCCGGCGGCCCGGATATCAGTGAGTGGCTGGATTTCAAGTTGCTGCCCGAGTTCAAAAAAGTCTCCAAGTACTTCCATTATACCGTGAGCGGCATGCAGGTCACCAAGCAGGGAATCAGCCTGCGCGTGTTCGCCCCCGCCCCTCCAGGGCTCAAGAAACAATAATTACTCACCCAGAATATGCACCGTCACCTTGCGGCGATGGCCCACGTGGCGGTGTTCCCACAGGTAAATGCCCTGCCACGTGCCCAGCGCTAGCTGGCCATCGGTGATGGGGATGGAAAGATTCACCGCCGTCAACGCCGTGCGCACATGGGCGGGCATGTCATCGGGCCCCTCGTAATTGTGCTCGAACATCGGATCTCCATCCGGACACACCCGCTCCATGAACCGCTCCAAGTCCCGCCTCACGCCCGGGTCCGCATTCTCCTGAATCACCAGCGACGCGCTCGTATGCTGCAGATGCACCGTGACCAGTCCTTCGGATATCTTGGCGACCTTTACCTGCGCGGCCACCTCGCTCGTGATGTCATGAAACTCCCGGCCCTTCGTGGCCACCTGCAGTGTCTGCGTGTGTTGGCTTAGCATAAGTAGGATTTGCCGTGAATAAGGGCAAATAGCAAGCCGCGAGGGACGGGGGAGTTCCCCGTCCCTCGCGACTTTTAATGGCGGGTAGAGAATCGGCGTGGGTGGATATGTGCGTCTTCCGCCCAAGGAGGATCGCCTTTCGCCGGTTCAAACCGCCATGCTGAGAAGTAGGTGCAGTCTTCGTGGCCGTGCAATTCCTGCAGAAGGAAACTCAGGATAGGGGTGCGGGTGTTCCACTGCGGCAGGTAATCCAAATCCGCGATGGTGTACACGCGACCTTCTCGGGGAACGGTGGAGGTCCAGTCCCAGATGGCCCCTGAGAAGTGGTCGTTCATGCACTTGACCCGCTGTCCTGCGTACCACATTTTTCTACTCCTCAATCACAGCATACCCCTGTTTTACTATTCCTGCCGGGGAAGTTATCGACGGGGTGTGAGAAAGAAACGGCGACCGATAGTCGCCGCCTTTTTTAGTTGTGCGATGGGTTAAAAGTTAAATGCCCTTGTCGATCATCAGCTTGAGCAGGTCACCGACACGGTTGCTGTATCCCCACTCGTTATCGTACCAGCTGACGAGCTTAAAGAAGCGGTTATTGAGCTCCATGCCGGCACCTTGATCAAGGATGCTCGAATTTGCGCAGTGAATGAAGTCGGTGCTTACGACTTCGTCCTCAGTATAGGCGAGGATGTCCTTGAGGTAGGTTTCGCTGGCATTTTTCATGGCGGCGGAGATCTCGCTGTAGCTGGTTTCTTTTTCGGTGCGCACGGTTAGATCCACCACACTGGAAGTGGGGGTGGGTACGCGGAAGGCCATGCCAGTGAGTTTTCCCTTCACGGCGGGGCAAACGAGGCTCACTGCCTTGGCAGCACCCGTGCTGGCCGGAATAATGTTGGTAGCGGCGGCACGGCCATCGCGCCAAGCCTTTCCACTGGGACCGTCTACAGTCTTTTGTGTGGCGGTGTAGGAATGGATAGTGGTCATCAACCCCTCTTCAATTCCAAAGCCTTCCTTAAGCAAAACGTGTACTACAGGTGCCAGACAATTGGTGGTACAGGAGGCATTAGAAACGATGTGGTGGTTTGAAGGATCATACTGGTCGTCGTTTACACCCATTACCACGGTGAGATCCTCATCCTTGGCCGGTGCAGAGATGATGACTTTTTTGGCTCCAGCCTCGATATGGCCCTTTGCCTTTTCAGCAGAGGTAAAGAGGCCGGTGGATTCAATAACCACGTCCACACCCATTTCTTTCCAAGGCAGGCCGTTAGGTTCGCGGGCGCTAACAACCTTCATTTCGTCGCCATTCACATAAAGCATGTCATCGCCCTCATGGGTGACTTCACCGGGGAATGGCCCCTGCGTAGAGTCGTATTTCACGAGATAAGCGAGATTGTCAGCAGGAACAATATCGCCCACGGCCACGACGTCGATGGCGCTGCCCACAAGTCCCTGTTCCACCATCGCGCGGTAAGCCAGTCGACCAATCCGCCCGAAACCGTTAATTGCAACTTTGATAGCCATAGTAAATCCGCTCTTAAAAAATGCGGGGCGCGCATTATGCGTACGACGGGATTGGCGTCAATGGCAAACCAGCATCGACACTGCCGCGGTGGCGCGATAATCTGCGCCCATGCCGCTCTTGGAGATCAGCAATCTCAGGAAAATTTATCATTCGCCCGAGGGTGAGATGCTGACCGTGTTGGACGTGCAAGAGTTTGCGTTGGAGGCGAAACAGCAGCTCGCTTTGCGCGGATCCAGTGGCAGCGGCAAGACTACTTTACTAAACTGCATCGCCGGCATTCTATCACCGGACGGTGGGCGCATCGAGCTGGCCGGTCACAACATGGCTGCGTTGGGCGAAGGAGCACGGGATCGTGTGCGCGCAGAGACCATCGGTTATATTTTCCAGACCTTTAACCTTCTGCAGGGCTACACGTGCTTGGAAAATGTCTTGCTGGGCATGCGTTTTGGGAAAGGAGCGGATCGGGCATTTGCGTTAGATTTGCTGGAGCAAGTTGGTTTGGGTAGTCGCCTGAACTATCGTCCTGGGCAATTATCCGTGGGCCAGCAACAGCGAGTGGCGGTGGCGCGCGCACTGGCCAATCAACCGAAACTGGTGCTAGCCGATGAGCCCACTGGCAACTTGGACCCGCGTAACGCCCGTGAGGCTATCAATCTCGTTCGTGAAATTTGCGGAGAAAACGAAGCAGCCTTGCTGCTAGTGAGCCATGACCAAGCCGTGCTGGATCAATTTGACGACTGTGCTGATTTGGCGGACATTAACCACGCCATGCAGGAGGCTGAAGCGTGATTGACCAATTCCTGAAATTGCCGTGGGAGACAATGCTCGTGATTCTTTTAGCTGTCATAGCGGGATTGTCGGTCCTGACTTTCACAGTGTATCTGCTCATTCAACTATGTCTGAATCCGGTTGTCATCCCAACCATTGTCCTCAAGAGTCTGCGGCAGCACGCGCTGTCAACGATCATTACTGCCGCGAGCATTGGGCTGGGGTGTGGTCTGCTGATGGGAGTGTGGGTGATGAATGACCAGACGCAGCGGGAGTTCAAGAATGTGACCGGCGGGTTTGATGCCATCCTGGGTCCACGCGGCTCGCCGACACAGTTGGTGCTTAATAGCCTGTTTCACATCGACTCCTCGCCCGGGCTCATTAGCGGGCAGGACTACCAGAACTTTCGCGACAAGTATCAGCGATTTTATAAGAACGCCGTGCCCATTGCCGTGGGCGACAACTACCTGGGTTATCGCATCGTGGGCACCACGCACGATCTGTTTGCTGCTGAACATTCGCCTGGAAAGAAATATGAAATTTCCGTGGGAGAGTATTTTATCCAGAACGAAAAGGAATGGGCGAAGGAAGCGGTGATTGGCGATTTCGTCGCGCGCAAGCTGGGCCTGAGGTTGAACGGTCAGTTCCACCCTTATCACGGGGTAAATTACGATCCAGCAGCAGACAGACAATACGAGCAAGCCATGGAGAAATATCGGGCCAATCAGGCCGAGGCAAAAAAAAATGGCGTCGAGTTCAAGGAACGCGAGCCAGAACCGCCCTATCATCCGGACACTTACCGCGTGGTGGGCATCCTCAAGCCCACTGGCACGCCTGCGGACCGGGTGATTTGGATTCCCATCGAAGGTTTGCAGCAGATGGACGGGCATTCCGAGGACTATGCCAATGATGTGAGCGCAGTGTTGATTAAATTGAGCGGCAATAAACTCGCCACGCGTGCCTTCAATGCTAACCGGTTGGATGCCATTTACAACAAGGACACCGATAACCTGACGTTTGTGAAATCCCCGGACGCAGTGGTTGCGCAGCTCTTTGAACGGCTGGGCTGGGCAGAGAAAGTGCTGCGCTGGGTGGCCTATCTTGTGGCAGTGGTGGCGGCGGGTTCGGTATTGGCCAGTATTTACAATTCCATGAACGAGCGCCGGCGTGAGTTTGCCATCCTTCGTGCGCTTGGGGCGAGGCGCGGCACGGTGTTCAGTGTGATTGTGCTTGAGAGCGCCACCATCGCCGCCGTCGGAGCAGGGATTGGATTCGTGGTTTACGCTGGCATCATGACCGCGGCAGAAAGTATCCTGCGCAACGAAATTGGTGTGACGCTCAACCCTTATGAACCACACAATGTGATGGCGATCGCGCCGATGGGATTGATTGCTCTAGGTGCTGTGGTGGGCATCATCCCAGCATTAAAGGCGTACGGCACAGATGTTGCTGAGAATCTCACCTCACAAAGTTAAGATGAAATATTGGGTTCCACTCTTTCTGGTGATCGCCGCTCTTGGTTGTGGCGGTGGTCATGACCACAATCACAACGGCGGGAATGGTCATGGGCACAAGGCACCCCATGGCGGCGTGCTCGTGAATGTGGGTGATGAATTTTGCCATCTGGAATTTGTGCGGGAACCGGAGAGCAATCGCCTGCAACTGCATGTTATGCGTTTTCATCCGAAGGAAGGGCTGCTGAAAATTCCCATGGAACAGATCGAGATAAGCGCCAAAGTGGGCGACGAGGAGAAGGTGATTATATTGAAGCCGGTCGAACTGGATGGTATCACCGCCACCGATCAGCCTACCTCGCTGTATGTGGCCGAAGTCGATTGGTTGAAGAATGCAGCGAATTTTGATGGAACAGTGAAGGAATTAAAAATTGAGGGCAAAATCTTTTCGGAAATTGCTTTCCAATTTACTAAACCGGATTAGATTGAAGGTGATGAGAATTTCGCAAGGTATTTGCATTTTGGCATTGGGATTGTTGGCGTGCAGACAGGAAACCCCGATCCATCAGAATGTGAAGGTACAGCGTGGTGAGATAGTGCTCCGCCAGGCTGCTGTGGAAAAGAAACCGTTCATTGAGGAGCTTCCAGCACCAAAGCAAGTGCCTGAAGTTCCCGAGCCGCCTGTTGTGGCCAAGCCGAAGAACGGTGAAGTTGGCTCCGTTTTGTTCGGGTCACACGTGAGTGGGGAGAGCACCGATCTCGTTCAACAACCCAAAGCCGGCAAACCGCCAGCACCTCCCGTTGAGTTGGTGCCGCTGGAGAAGATCGGTGAATACACTATGGTCGGTTTCGACCGGCTCGCTTCATTTGCCTACGAAGTGCCCGATGACCCTATTACCGAGCCCAAAGCCAAGGCGATTATTGATAATAATGTCATCCCAAAAACCGTTCGGGTCTTCGACAAGAAGAAGGTCGCTCTTAAGGGCTACATGCTTCCGCTCAAGGTGGAGGATGGCAAGATCACCGAGCTTCTGATTCTACGCGACCAATCCATGTGCTGCTATGGCGCGGTACCGAAAATAAACGAATGGGTCAGCGTGCGCATGCCCAAGGGCAAAGGCGTGAAACCGGTGATGGACGTACCAATCACCATCTTCGGCACACTCAAGGTCGGCGAGGTTCTGGAAAATGGCTACCTCGTTGGCATCTATGAAATGGATGGTGACCGCCTCGGCGGCCCAATTGACTTGTAGTCGTCAATCGATCTGCCACACCTGAATATCATCCACCCCGATGGATTTGTCGGAAAATGGCGTGCCCCATGCGCTGGGCCGACCAGGCAATGGTGCCCCGGCGTCCTTCCACGTAAGCAGCCACTCGTCGGGGGCTTTCTGGGTTTCATTCCACGCCTTGCCTTCTACCGCCCATTGGAGCCCAGGCAACTCCTGCATTTGTAGCACCATGTAGGTCCATTGGCTTGGTTTCCATTCAAAATCCACCTCGTGCACTGTCGTTTCGTTGCGTAGCAACTCCAGCTTGCTTTTTGCCGGATTTATTCGAAGCAGATAACGTCTGCCGTTGAGCCCGAGGCCGAAGGTTGGGGATTGGCGGCCCTTTTTTTCACCGTGAAACCGTGCCGCTACGCGGAGTCCATCCCGCATCGCCGGCCCAAACATAACGCCGTGAGGAGCCAGCGGCTTCGCCGGTAATGCCAAAAATCGATTACGATTGGTCGCCACTAAAGCTACCTCACCATTCAAAACCATGAATGACCGGGGCACCTCCGAGGTTTTGGAAAAATCCTCGGAAAGAACCGGAGTAGCATTCGGATCTACGGGCACGGAAGGGCTGGGAACAACACAACTCAAAAACCAAATCGATCCGAGGCAAAGAAAAAACCGGATATGCATGAGATGAGTGTATAGGGCTCTCACTCGTTACGCAATGCCGCATCAGTTTTCCGCGTAATGTGATCATTGTTGCCAGCCCTGTCCAGAACAGCCCACCGGTCAGAATGCCGCCGATCATCCAAGCCAGAAGGCCGGTAAAATGGCGATGGAACGTTTAAGCACCTTAGTGGTTCTTTTTTACGTACTTGATTGCTGCCTTGACGAAATCGGTGGGGTTGCGTGCAAAAGTGCCGTTATCAGTCTCAATTGCCAGCACACCCGGCCACTTGGCCTTACGCAATACTTTGAAGAGTCCATCATAATTGGAGCTGCCGGTGCCCACTTTTACATCCAGGAGTACCGTTTTATTTCCGTCGACTTTCTCGACTTTTTTATCCTTCAGGTGAATGTCATACACACGGCCTTTATATCCAATGAACGCTGCGGCTGCATCAAACCCTGCGCCGGTGA
>CAZTTU010000046.1:0-18082 GCA_964616045.1 uncultured Verrucomicrobiota bacterium
AATGGTTTGAGAAGGCGGCAGCCTTAGGTGATGCTCAGGCTTGTCATGTCATTGGTCTAGCCCATCTCAATGGACGAGGCAAGGTAGTGCCAATCAACAAGGTAAAAGCAATTGAGTGGTTTCTGCGTGGTGCTGATAAGGGTGATTCGCAGGCGCAATATGCACTTGCGGGGGCTTATCTGAGGGGTGAGGGAGTAAAAAAGAATTTGGCTACTGCTCGTAAGTGGCTTGTGCGCGCTGCTTGGCAGAATGAGCCTCGAGCACAGCTCCAACTCAGTCGCATGCTGCGAGATGGTCTGGGTGGGTTCAAGGATATGGCCCGAGCTGCCATGTGGGCTAATATAGCCATTAACAATCGAGTGTTCGAGGCGAAAGAGGTTTTCGATGGCATTCGCGATAAGTTGAGCCAGGAGGAAACAATTCGAGCGATGGATCTGGTACGCAAATATGTTCCTCGAACTGAAAAACGTGAAGTGACCAACGCAATCGATGATCTGGCCAAGACGGAATCTGAAGCCAAAAAAGGCGACAAGGAAGCGCAATATCAACTGGGCTTGCGCTATCTCAACGGTACTGGTGTTAAGAGTGATCGTGTGCAGGCATGCAAATGGCTCAACCTTGCGGCGCAGCAGGGGCATGCGTTGGCTTTGAAGGAATACGAGGAACTTAGTCTCAAGATGACCAACGAGGAAATCCGTGCTGCCGACGAGGCTGCGGATGAATTTCAAGCTAAGCAATAGGCAGGGTTCAGCCTTGAGTTTGGCGGAGCCTGGTTTACTATTTGTCCATGCGCACTTACCGATTGCCCCTCGTGCTTTTTTTGTCTGCGGCATTATGTAGTCATGCAGCCGACTTGGGTGCTCTGCAGAAACAGGCTGAGGAAGGCAATGCTACTGCCCAATATCAACTGGCCGAGATTTCTTTCTCAGGCGAAGGAGTCCCTCAGAACTTCGCAGCTGCCTTTCATTGGGCCGGAAAAGCCGCCGAGCAAAAAGAACCTCGCGCACTCTATCGACTGGCTGCCATGTTGCATCAGGGGGATGGCGTTCAGCGCAACATGGTTCAGGCGGGTGCAATGTTTCAGGAATCCCTCAAGGGCCTGCGTGAACTGGCCAATAATGGAAACCCTGATGCCATGGGGAAGTTGGGCACTCTGTTCACTACGGGTGTTACCGCACCGCCGGACTTGGAAGAAGGACTCAAGTGGATTCAGAAGTCTGCTGAGGCTGGGTGGCCCAAAGCTCAGTATGATCTGGCTGGCCACCTGTTGTTTGGACGCGGTGTTTCGCCCAACAAAAATGAAGCTATCGAGTGGATGACCCGCGCCGCCAAAGGGGGGAGTTCCAATGCGCAATATAACCTTGGTGTTGCCAATGCCAATGCTGATGGCATGCCACGCAATCTTGTAGCTGCCCGTCAATGGTTGCTCAAGGCTCGTCGTTCTGGTGATCCCAAACTGTCTGGACGCGCCAAGCAACTGTTGGCCAAAGTGGAGTCGGGTGATCTGCGTGAACTGCCTGACCTGAAGACCTTGGGGGCGAGTGCCGCTAAAGGTGTTGCCGACGCGCAATATCGGCTTGGCCGGGTGTACCGGGAGGGTGTCGGCGTGGCACAGGATTACTTGAAGGCAGAAAAATTTTTCCGTCAGGCTGCTGCACAGGACCATTCCCATAGCTGCTATGGTTTGGGTGGATTATACATGGGCGGCTTGGGTGTCAAAAAGGACGCCAAGGAAGCTCATAAGTGGTGGAGTCAGGCGGCAAGCCGAGGGCTGGCTGTGGCTCAGTTGGACATGGGAATTTTGCTGGTCAAGGGAGAAGGTGTGCCCCAGGACAATGCGGAGGCCTATATGTGGCTGACCCTTGCCGCGCGCACAGAGGAATCCACCGTGCAAAGCCGAGCCAACAAAGTGCGTAGCGAACTTTCGCGCGTGATGAAGGGTGGCGAGATTCTTGAGGGGCTGCGACGTGCCCGGAAATTTAAACCTGTGGGAACGGACAAGAAACCTGAAGGCAAGTAGTCTGTTCTGTGTTCAGCGTCGCGTTTGTCGTGAGGACCAGAAGTTGGCAGTGGTCTGGATTTTTCTTTCATCCAAATCGAAATGGTACGAAAGGCGACGTAGCTTGGGCAGTTTTTTAAGGTAGCTGATGTCGTCGTGGCGTGGCGGTAGAATCAGGGCTTCGAGGTTGGGGCAGTGTGCGAGAGGGCTGAGGTCGGTGAGCTGGGAGCAGCCCTCAAGGCGCAGTCGTCGCAGAGGCATTCCCTTTAATGCATTCAGGTTGGTGATGGGTGTTCGGTCAAGGTGCAGACTTTCCAGATGCATGCCTTTCAGCGGCGTGAGGTCCTTGACCTTTGTGCTGCTGAGGTAAAGGTGCAGGAGAGGCATGTCCTTCAACGGTGAAAGATCAGTGATGGGGGCATAGGCGACGGTCAGTGACTGGAGCGGTGCCCCACGCAGTGGGGTGAGGTCATTAACAGCGGTGTAGGCCAGATAGAGTTCTTTCAAGGGCATCCCGGCAAGTGGTCGTAGATGGTTGACCTTGGTCTGCCATAGGTTCAGGGAGACGATGGGTAGATTGGCAAGAGGCGCCAGTTCGCGGGTGGGTGTCTTGGAGAGGTTAACCTTCAGATAACCCTTCTCGGTACGCTCAAGACGGTTGGCCAGTTGGAGTTGTTGCAGGGTGGCACGTGCGCGCTGCCAGGCATTTTCCTTTTGATGTGCAACACGGGAGGCCATGGCTTCTGCCTCCGCCTGGCGCCCCTGTTGTTTCATGTGGCGGGCTAGAACCTCAAGTTGCGGAATGGCGGCGGCAGGGCCGGTGCTGATCTTGGCTTGGATCTTTTGGTTGATTTGGCGACTTTGGTCAGCCTTCGGATTGCCGATGGCGTGGGTATAGGACTTTTGAGCTTGCTGAAACTGCAGTAAAGATTGGTGGATATTGCCCTTGAGTCGATGGTACTCGGTGGCATTGGGCTGCAGTTCGATGGCGAGGTTGATGCGCTCAAGGGCCTCGGTAAATTTTCTTTGTTCAACGAGTGTTTGGGCGGACTGGAAGTAGACAGGTGCCGTAGAACGCAGTCGGGCAATGGTGTTGCGCAGTTTTCGCTCCTTCATGAATGAGTGGATGCCGAATCCGAGCATGAGCAGGATGATGAAAGCTGCTGCTGCAAAAGTGCCTGCATGTCGTCGGATGGTGAGTCGAAATTGCCGGAAGGTGCCTGCCCGCTCGGCGCGAGTGGCGTACCCCGCCTGATAAGCGGCAATGTCCTTCTGCAATTCCGCAACGGACTGGTAGCGCTTGGCAGGGTTGTGTGCAAGTGCCTGCATGGTTACGGCAGCAAGCGCGCCGGGCACACGTCGCTCAGGGCAATGTATAAGCACGGGTGTTGGGGTGGTTTTGTTCTTATTGTCAGCGGGAGTTTGTCCCGGGGGAGTGATCTCACCACGCTTGATCCTGTCCAACACCTCCTCCTCGGTAGTGCCGATGACGGGCGGACGCAGAGCGAGAATGCAGTAGAGGATGGCCCCCAGGGAGAAGATGTCGGTCCGCGCGTCGATGGCGTCGAGTTGGCCCTCGGCCTGCTCGGGGGCCATGAAGTTGGGGGTGCCCATGACCGTGCCGAAGCGGGTGCCAGGATTGTCATTGTCATGAGGCGCGGCACTTTCGGGCGGCAGGGTGACTTCGCCGGGTTCGGGTTCATCCAGAATCTTGGCGAGTCCCCAGTCCATAACCAGCACCTCGCCGTATTCGCCGAGCATGATGTTGGCGGGTTTGAGATCACGATGGATGATGCCCTGGGAATGGGCATAGGCGACGGCGTCGCAAATCTTCTGGAAGATGGTGAGCAGTTCGGCCAGCGGGTATTGTTCGATCAGCAGGGTTCGGCCCTTGCGAATTCCATCGAGCACATCGCGCAGCGTGATGCCGCGGACGTATTTCATGGAGTAATAATTACGACCCTGCGAATCGATGCCGAGATCGTGGATGGGCACAATGTGCGGATGCTCAAGGCGTCCCAGCACCAGTGCCTCCTGAACGAAGCGACGTGAGAGGCCGGGATTGACGGCCATCTCGGGAGAAAGCACCTTGATGGCAACAGGGCGTTGGAGGTAGCGATCGCGTGCCTCGGCAACTTGGCCCATGCCGCCTAGGGCAAGGGTTTCGCCAAGTTCGTAACGTTCAGTGGGAGCGAGTGCCGCGGGTTGGAAACTGGGGGTTTCGGTGGTGGCTGCAGGAGCATTTAGAGGGCTGATTTCTAGTTTGGTGCGTCCGATGTGCAGCGATTGGCTCGGGCCAAGCTGCTGACGGCCGATGACCTGCTGGTTCTCTATAAAGGTGCCATAGCGCCCACCAGCGTCTTCGATTTCCAGTTGATCTTGTGCGAAAATAAGTCGGGCATGCTTGCGCGAGATTTCAGGGCTGTCCACGTGGATGGGACAGGCGGGATCGCGTCCGATTAAATAATCGCCGGGCTGCAACGCGTAACTGGCCAAAATCTGACCTTCGCGACGTGCGACCAGTTGAATGGCCTCAAGTGGCATGTGATGCATCCTCCTTAACAAGCGACTGAACAGCCACAAGCGGTGCAAATACTAAGTTCATTGGATCGAAAGGTCGAGTCGCAAATTGCGTTCCATTTGCATTTCAGTGGGACAAGAGCCGATTTCGGATTGCAATGAAACGGCTTAACCGTATTATGCCGCGCTCTACCACACGACTTGGACAGTGCGACAACTACCGACCATAGCACGGAATGCCTTTATGGAACTGGTTCGCCAGCCGGTATTCCTGGTGCTGTTCACCGTTTCGTCAGTGCTTTGCTTCTTTTTGGCTTCAGTGCCGTACTTTGGTTTTGGGTATAACGATCGACAGAACGAGGCATTTGACTTGGAGTTGGTGGAGAACGGTGCACTTTCGGTCATGCTCCTCTCTGGATTGTTCGCGGCAGTCATCTGTGCTTCGTCATCACTTGCCGAGGAAATTCGGACGGGTACGGCACTGACGGTGTTGTCCAAGCCGGTCAGTCGCGTGCATTTTATTGTGGGCAAATACCTAGGGATTGCTGGGGCACTGATGGTTGTGACCTACGCAAATCTCGTAGGTGTGCTATTGGCGAGTCGTGGAGCGTTTGACGCCTATGGGCGCGCCGATGAGTTCGGTACAATGCTGTTTATTCTTTTTATTCTGTTGGCATTCGCACTGGCTGGTTTCCTGAACTACTTTTTAAATAAGCAATTTGTACCGTGGGCGGTGTTGCTCGTGCTGGGTTTTATGACTGCGGCGTTTCTTATCATCTGCTGTACGGACAAAGAAGTGGCGGCGGATTGGTGGGAGCCCCAAGCGCAAACCCATGCACATTTTTCTCAAATTTGGATTTGGGAGACTGAGACAACGGGGTTCAACATCTTTACTGGCGACATCATACCCGTAACCGAGACCAATCCGAAGGGTACCTTTGCCGAGGGAGTGGACTGGGGCCTGCTGCAGGCCTCGTTGCTGGTGCTTTTCATGCTTTGGGTGTTGGCGGCAGTGGCGCTTTTTTGTTCCACCCGGCTGAGCCTGTTGCCCACGCTGATTATTTGTCTTGGGGTGTTTCTGCTCGGGCTGATGAACGATTATTTCTTTGGCCGGCCGGCCCAGGGAGGCGCGTTTATCACCTCGGGTGATGTTTTGCTGTGGACACCACCGGACAAGAGTGCGAAAGAATTCCCCGCGTTTAGAGTTGAACCGCGCGGTGTGCGTTCGCTGCCACCGGATTCTATCTCGGTACGACTATCGCTCAGCGTTGGCCAATCGCAACCCAACGGCATTGATGACAACGGCCGACTAGTTTTGGGATCTGCTCATGAAGGTGACAGTGATGATCCCCGGGAAATTAATTTTCGCGTGGGTCAGCAGTGCATCATTTCCTTCGGCACCATTCGGGATAACTTGGCATCCTTTTATTTATTGCGCGTTCTTCGTGAGGAAATGAGAAAACATGTAGAAGCCAAAGGTTTCATTAAGGCCTTAGCCATACGAGGGGTGGACATGGAGGAACGCGTTTTCGACGAGATAAAATCCGGCGATCGAACACTGGACGAACTTGCGCGTGATCTCGCAAAGGAACACGAGCTCACAGATATTTTCCCGGGCAACCTCGCCTTCTGGGTGTATCCGGAGGGAGACGGCATACTGGCTATGAAGGCCGGCCAGGGAGGCGGTGCAACGGGCATCTCCACGACCGTGGAGACAGGTGCTTGGTGGGCGAAAATGCTTTACGTTTTCATTCCCAACTGGCAGCTTTTCTGGCTCGCAGACGCTCTTGGTCCCGGGAAGGCTATTCCGTGGGGCTATGTTGGTCGGTCGTTTTTGTACGTGCTGGCCTACCTGAGCTTGGCGTTGGTTGCAGCTTTTTATATGTTTGAGGATCGTGAGTTGAATTAGCTCACAGAACAACTGGGCGTGTATTAATGGATAATAAAATCAAGGGAGCTGGTTGGTGGAACACTGGGATCGCGTTTCTGGCACTGGTTGCTGGCGCGGGCATGCTCCTAGCCAGTCGCACCGGATCCACGCCAGCACCAGTGACATGCTTCGTACTGGCTTTCCTGTTGATTGGCTTTCTTGTTGCACTTGTCAGTTCCTTCCACTTGTACCTTATCGATCGCGAACAGCAGGAACAACTGGAGTACGAGGAAACGATGAAAGGTTCCGCGGACAGCTCCATGTTCGAGAGCGACGCCTTTGCCGCGCGGCGTACGCGTGGCCAGTTTGATCGCTGGGTTGTGCCTGTTTTTACAGGATTTTTGCTATTGCTGGAGGCTGGGATAGCCGTGTGGATCGCCCGGAGCAATGCGCGATTCAATAATTTTGAAGAGGCGCAAGTTCTGGAACGTCCTGGTACGTTGGTGGCCATCTCGGCGGTGTTTGGCATGTTTCTGTTCCTGCGCGGACGGTATGCCACACTGCTATCGCGCAAAATGCGTGCGATTCTTTTGCAGCCGGGTTCGGACTTCCTACTGCTGGGCGCATATCTGTTTTTCCTCCTAGCGGCGGTCAGCGCGGCGGCATTATTGGAATATCCCTTGGCTCATCAATATTTGGCTGTCGGCCTTTGTATCTTCATGGGCATATTGGCCGTTGAAACTCTGTTAAGGCTGATTCTCGAGATTTATCGACCGCGCATGAAAGGTCAGGAAGTGCGACAGCTTTACCATAGCCGACTCGTGGGGTTAATCAGCAAACCGGAGGGTTTCTTTACCACTGCTGCCCATGCGCTGGATTATCAATTTGGCTTCAAGGTATCAGAAACCTGGGGGTACCGCTTTCTGCGCGAGCGGTTGGGCCTGATCGTGTTGCTGCAAGTGTTTGTGCTATGGCTTTCGACAAGTGTTGTCATTATTCCGCAGAGCCAGATCGGCTATCTGGAGCGTAATGGCGAGCCGATCAAATCCCTTACGCAAGGCATCAATTTCACGCTGCCTTGGCCGATTGATAGGGTGAAGCGGTATTTTGTGGATGAAGTACGTATGTTGTACATTGGCCCGGAACTGGACCCAAAGCAGTTGGGCGGACGGAGTTTCTTTTGGTACGACGACGAAGAAAGGCAGATGGTCAGGCCGGGTTCCCCGCAGCCTGGACCACAGCCCAGCAGGCTGTGGAAAGCGCCCAACGTACGCGACTATGACAAGCATCTGGCGCGCGCGAAGCTGTACCGCACCTACTTTGCCACACGCGAAGCGGGAGGTGACGGAGAGGCGTTGCTGTTTGTGGGTATGTTCGTGCAGTTTCGGATCAGTGACGTGAAAAAGTATGCCAATTACGCTGCTCAACCCGAGGCACTACTGGAAAAACTAGTGACACGGCAGATCACGCGACATTTTCTGGAGTTAGACACACAAGCTATTATGACAACCCATCGAGGCAAGTTGGCCGAAAGTATTCGTGCGGCTGTGCAGGAAAAGGTGAAGGAGATAGGTTTGGGTTTGGATATTTTGTATGTGGGACTGGATGGGGTCCAGCCGCCGGCTGAACAAGCCATGCTTGCAGTGCAGGACTTCAAGGATCCTGAAAAAACCGAAGATGAGTCTGCTTTTTCACCGGTCGACAAATATGAGCATTTTTTTGCTGGTCGTATAAGGCAGTCCGTGATGGGCCGGATGGACAAGCTTAGCACCGATTCTCTTCGTCGACTGTCGCTTATCAGCCAAACTAACCAGGTGGTCTTGGGGCGACTGGATGCCGATGCCATCCTGCGCAATGCCCGCGATGAAAGATTGCGGGAAGATGAATTTTCCACGCTATACAATAAATCCCAACGTGTTTTTCCGGCGTTCCAGTTGATCGATGCCCAGACGAACTATCTTGACTCCATCAAAAGCAAAATCGTCCTTATCGGAGTGGACGCCGAAGGCTATGAAGTGGATCTCAAACAAGGAGGTGCTGGCGGACTTCTGGAAGCTGGTGCCCGAGTGCCTGTAGATCCTAGCAAACGTTGATTTATCACCCTTATCATGAAAGCAAAAAAAATAGTTGTTTTTGTCGTTGGTCTGCTACTTCTGGTGGTGTTCCTCTCCCTGATGTTTACCTATCAGGTGCGCTCCAACGAAATCGTACTGGTGCATTCCTGGTCTGGTCCTCCGGAGATCAAGTATGGCAGCACCACTATTATGTCCAAGGAAGTCGTGAGGGAGAGAAAAAACAAAAAGTTGCCGGAAAACGACGCGGGCATTCAGTTTCGTCTGCCGTGGCCATTGCAGAAAGTGTACGAGTTGGACGGACGTGTTCACGTGGTGGAAACGGGTTTTGACGAGGAGTTGGGAGCCGGGGGCGAAAAAGTGCAGGTTGCAGTTTACGCGGGATGGCATGTGAATGATGCGGAAAAGTTCCGTGGACGATTCGGAAGTGCTCGCTCTGCAGACGCTATGATGCGGCAAGCACAGGTGCATTTAATTGAACTCGTGAGAGGTGCTCGTTCCGAGGTTATGGGTGCCGCAAAGTTAATGGATTTCCTTGGAAAAGAAGGCGAGGGTTCCTTGGGTTATATCAGGGCAGAGGAGGAAATTCAGGCAATAGTGACTCCCAAGGCTGAAGAATTGGGGTTGGGTGTCAAGTTTCTCGGCATCAAGCGTATTGGTTTACCGAACGGCTTGGCCCAAGGCATCATTGAGGGCATGTCCCAGTACAAGCAGACGCAAATTGATGTGCTCAAACAAGAGACCCAACGTAAATCTGATTCCATAGTTAATACCGCCACAACGGAGGCGCGTGCGATTATGGAACAGGCCGAAAGCAACGCCACAAGCCTGCGCAACAAGGCACGAAACGAAGTGAGCGAGATATATAAGAAGGCAGATAGTTCCGAGGAAACAGCAAAGCTGGCTATCGCACTCAAGCAGATCAAGGCCTTGGAGGTGCTGCGTGGCAAGCAGATTCAACTGATTATTTCCGACAATCATCCTCTTTTTAATGTCTTTGATGAAGTAACAAGGAAGCCCGCTCCAAAGAAGTAACATGAGTGACGAAATTTCACAGCCAGGCCCTGGCCGGGAGACCGGAGAGACCGGGACTGATGTTAGCACGCAGGCTTTGTCGCAAGCCCTTCGAGGTGGGTTTGTGATTCTATATGTAGTAATTTTCATTCTGGCAGGCTATTTCCTGTCCTCAAATTTCTCGCGCGTCGAACCCGGCCAACGCTCTGTCGTGTTGCGGTTTGGCAGACCGTTGCAGACTAGCAGTGATGAGGTGCTCACCGAAGGCAAGATGATCCTTGCTTGGCCTTATCCAGTGGATGAAAAAGTGGATATATCCGGTGGAGAACGAACGGTGTTCTCGTCTGTTGGCTGGTATGGCGGTGCGACCGGAGCTAACATCCAGTTTAGCCCTGAGCGCGATGGCTATGTACTTACCCGTGACTGGAATATTCTGCATATTCAGGCGGAACTAAATTATGAGGTGGAGGATCCAATCCTATACAACTTTGAATATTTGGACGTTGAAAAAGTTTTGCGCAGTGCACTTGACAATGCAATAGCGGTGACGGCTGCTGGATTTGAAGCCGAGGACATACTGGATCGAAAAAAACGCCCAGTTCGAGTCATTGACGGGAACAAGACAGAAGAGCCTGACTCAATGGTTTTTCAGGATGCGCTGAACCGTCGTCTACGCCACCTTGTGAATGCCTATGATCTCGGGATAACGGTAAAAAGCGTTACGTTTAACTCTGCCCCCGTTCTGCCACGAGGCAAAGTTGCTAGCCGAGACAGGGAATTGCAGCAGGAACTCATAAAAACTAAGAAGAGCATCAAAACGGCCCTCGAAAAAGCCGAAGACAGGAAGGATGCTGCGCGTGTCAAGGCTGATGATATCATCAATAATGCGCAGGCCGAAGCCAAACAGCTTAAGCAGCGTGTGCATAATGAATTTGCTGAATTCAATTCGCTTTGGGAGAACTACAAGGACAACCCCGATGGCTTGCAACTGGAACTGGAGAAGCGGTTGCGTGATACGATCAGGGGAATCTTGTCTGATCCCGACGTTGAGATTACCAAGTTGCCTGCCGGCCCCAACGGTGACCGGCCCAAGGTGAAACTGGTTGTGCGCCGTATGCCGCCGCGGCCACCTGAAGAAATGAAAATGGATAATCCAGGCGGCGCTCTGGCCGATGAAGCAGCGGGAAATCCTTAAAATTATTTAAGCAAAATGGCTGAGATAGACAACCAGACTGACCATACCCAAGCACACAGTAACGTGAGTTTTCCCCTCATCGTGGCTGGTCTTGTTTTTGTCATCAACGGCTTCTTGGCGGACTGGTTCATCGACAGTGGCTCGGCCGACGAGGGCGGCGGAGGTTCCACCGTGGGCGATCTCTCTGCAATGCTAGGTGCCATTATCCTGGCCACCCCCATCCTCTGGCGCGCCTTCAAGGATTTGGCTGCCGGCAAACTGACCACTAACGAATTGGTTGCCATCGCCGTAAGCGCCTCGTTTGCCACTGGACAATATCGCGAGGCGGGGTTGGTGGCATTTTTCATGCTGATGGCTGAAATGATAGAGACTCGCACTGCTGAGGGAGCCAAGGCTTCCATCGAGAGCCTTATTAAGCTGACGCCCACCAAAGCCCGGCGTATCACTGCAAACAGCGATAAGGAGGAGGAAGTGGCTGCCGCTGACTTGAGTGTGGGTGATATTATACGAGTTCGGCCGGGCGATAATATTCCCGCCGACGGTGAAATCGTGAAGGGATCTGGATCGATCAATGAGGCGAACATTACCGGTGAATCGCTCCCGCGCGACAAAAGTGAGGGCGACGAAGTGTTTGAGGCGACCACTAACATTACCGGGGTGCTTGAAGTGCGCGTGACCAAGGCGGGAGAGGAGACCACCTTCGGTCGCGTGCGTGAGCTAATTCTTGCTGCTGAGAAGACCAAGCTGCCGATCATGAAGATCGTCGATCAGTATATGGGATTTTACACCCCACTCGTATTGGTTTTGGGTGCGCTCGTATGGGCGCTGACGCACGACATAAACCGTGTTATCACCATCTATATTGTAACCTGTCCGGTGGCTTTCATCTTGGCTACGCCGACAGCGATCGTGGCATCTCTCTCGGCGGCGGCGCGCCTTGGCGTGTTAATTAAACAGGTGAGCGACATTGAATTGGCCGCGCGTATCAATGCCTTTGTGTTTGACAAGACCGGCACGGTTACAACAGGTGAGTTGGCGGTCAGTCGTATGAAGCCGGTTGATGGAACTGAATCAGCCGACCTGTTGCTCATCGCCGCCAGTGCTGAACGTTACAGCAATCATCCTACCGCGCGAGCCATGGCTACATTAGCGGCTGAAGTGGATCTAGATTTGGCCGAACCGGAGGATTTTACTGAGACGGCTGGTAAGGGCGTTTCTGCACGTGTCAACGGTGCTACAGTGCTGGTTGGGCGCGAAGCTTGGATGGAGGAAAATGGCGTGGAGGGCAATTATGCCGGCTCCGTGGATCTTGATGAGACGCAGGGCTACAGCTTGGTTTTCGTTGCGCGGGACGGCAAATTTGTTGGCTGGGTTGGCATGTCTGACCAGACTCGCGATGAGGCTCACGAGGCCATGGCCGGATTGAAGGAAGAAGGCGTACGACGTGTCTCACTGGTATCTGGCGATCGCACGCCAGTTGCTGAACGAGTATCTGCGGAAATAGGCTGTGATGACGTGTCGGCCGAGTGTTTGCCCGCAGACAAGGTGGAATTTGTGAAAACTATCCGTGGCAAGGGCTACAAAGTCGCCGTTGTGGGTGACGGGGTGAATGATGCGCCAGCGCTGGCCGCCGGGGATATTGGTATCGCCATGGGTGCTGCCGGCAGTGAGGTCGCCATCAAGTCTGCCACCATCGCACTGATGAATAATGACCTGCGTCGTCTGCCTTTCCTAGTACGCCTTTCTCGCATGACCCGAGCGGTCATCAATCAAAATGTCCTTATCGGCATCCTGTTTGTCATTGGGGGCTTCGTGTTGGCGGTGTATGGTCACATCACGGCGGTTATGGCGGCGGCTTTTCATGTGGTCGGATCACTAATGGTCGTGTTTAATAGCGCTCGCTTGGTGCGCCAAGGTGAGGGCTTGGAGCCCTTTGAGGTATTGGATGAGTCAAGTGATGACGAGACTGCCAGTGATGGGGCAGTGGACGATCCCGTGGTCGTCGAAAGTTGATGAGTGGTCAGCGGAATTTTGTGTTACATTGATATAACCGCCTTCCGGGCGGACACCAACCCATGGCGGCAATCGCAACACTCGAACAAGAAACGGATGCCCCGGCCGAGATAGGCCAGGAGCGCGAAACAGTGGTCAAGGTTCAGAGCCTGACCAAGATTTTCAAGGACTTCTGGAACCGACCCAAGGCCAAGGCGGTCAACGACGTTAGCTTCGACATTCAGCGTGGCGAGGTGTTTGGCCTGCTTGGCCCTAATGGTTCCGGAAAATCCACTACCATCAAGTTACTTCTTGGTCTGCTGCACCCTACCTCGGGTTTGATCCAAGTCTTTGGACGTTCCCCGAGAGACGTTCGAACCAAGGCCCGCATCGGTTATCTGCCGGAGGAAAGTTACCTGTATAAATATCTTGATTCCGAGGAGACGCTCGACTTTTTTGGGAACCTCTTTGCCATCGGCAGCGCTGAGCGCCGCAAGCGCGCTGAGCAACTGCTTGACATGGTCGGCCTCAAGCGTGTGCACCTGCGTACGGTCGGTGAATTTTCCAAGGGCATGCAACGCCGTATTGGCTTGGCGCAGGCGCTGATCAACGACCCGGATCTTGTCATCCTTGATGAGCCCACCAGCGGCATGGATCCCATTGGTTGTCGCGAGATGAAGGATCTCATTCTCAACCTCGCCCAGCGGGGCAAGACAGTCATCCTTTCCAGCCACCTGCTTTCTGACGTGGAGGATGTCTGTGATCGTGCCGTGATTTATTACGGCGGAAAAATACAGGCTTCCGGTGAATTGGGTGACCTGCTGGCCGAGCGCGACTCCGTGCGTATTACCATGCCTTCATTGCCCGAACCGGCCTTGGCCAAGGTGCTCGACCAGATCAAGCATGATGTGCCGGAGGACAAAATTCAGATCGACAATCCGACACAGAATCTCGAGAGCTACTTTATCAATGTTGTTAACGAGGCCCGTAAAGATGAAACCGATACCTCCGGTGCTACTTCCGGCAGTCAGGTGGCGGAGTTTCTTCGAGGTGACAGTCCGGTGAAAACCGCCGCTGATCGTAAACTTGAACGATTGGCAGCACCGGTTTCCGAGACTGAGACCGCACCAAAATTGAAGGAAGTCTCTGCCCCAAAGGTTGATGATAAGAAACTCACCGCTCTTACCCAGGCTAAATTGAAACCGACCAAGGACGAGCCCGCCGATCAGGACGCGGATAAGAAGACCGAAGCTGATCTTGCCAAAGCCAATAAAAAGCTCAGCGGTTTGCTTGGTGGTGACAAGAAAGACAATAACTAACCCCTGTCATGGTCGAGGCAAAATTTCGCTGGTCCGTCTATGAACACCCCACGGAGGGTTTTCATGCCCTTCGTGCCCAGCACCTCGACATCACGGCACTCCTCTTGGGACCGGCGTGGACTTTTCTGCGCAGACTTTGGTTGCTGGGTGCGGGCCTGACCTTGTTAGAGATCGGCGCGGTGGTTGCGCTCGTTTTTTGGGGCAAATTGTTTTTGCTCCCACTGTTAGCTATTCACGCCTATGTAGGTTTTGGTTCGGGTCGACTACAGGGCAAGGCGCTTAAGGAAAATGGTTGGGCCTATCTGGGCGATGTCGATGCGCCTTCAGACATCACGGCTTCTGCACGGGTTAAAAGTGGCCAACTGGAGGCCCAGTTGGAACCCTTGGCGTTGGACTTTATTCCTTGTTCATTTAAGCCGGTGTTCGCTGTGGTTCAACTCACGTGGCAGGCAACGATGCGATACCGGGTGTTTTGGGTGGTTGTCGGAATGTTGGTGCTTAATGTATTGCTCCTGCCTTTAGTTCTGAAGGGGGATGGGTCTGCTAAGGGCATGGTTAATATACTCCTTACTTACACGTTGGCGATGGTCTTTCTGCTTTTAGGTGCCACCACTGTATGGCTGGCTTGCGGCACTCTCGCCGGTGATGTTGCTGGTTGCCAGATGCAGTTGATAGCGTCCAAACCCATTCCACGCTGGCAAATTTGGTTGGGTAAATGGATGGGCATTATGTCATTCAATGCCGCGCTGCTATTTCTCGCTGGAGCCTCAATATACGGTATGGTTTATTACCGGGTGGATAACTTTGCTGATCGTCGTCTGGCAGAGCTGCGTATGAAACCGGGGGATGAGGTCGAAAAAATGTCGCAGGTTAGCTATAACTTCCGCGGCTACCCTCGTTGGTTGGTTCGGCCTTGGACGCAGAAACGTGTGCGTGCATGGACCGTGAAGTTGGAGAAAGATCTCGGTTTGGGTAGAGAGGGCCGTGCCAAGGAGTTGGCTGAAATGCCTGTGTATGATCTGTATGCTGCTTTTAAAAAAGCTTATGAGGATTTCAAGCGGGACCATAGCAGTCGTATGGGCCCCGATTGGCTTGTGGATGAACTGCGTAAAATGCTGGCAGACAAGGAAATGGAACAAGTGAAAAGCCAGTTTTTGGCTGGGCGCGCTTCAGTTAAGCCAAATCTGACGGGAGCCCAGAAGAGCTTGGAGGATTATTCTGCCAGAATATTTTTGGAGGATGTCAAGCGACGCATGCCCGGTAACTATTTTGCAGAGAAACAAAATTTAGCGTACGCAGACGTTGCCGAATTTCGCGGGCAAGTAACAGATGCACTCAGGCATCACTTGGGACAACTACAGAAGGGTGACGCTGAATGGGATCCGACCAAGAGCGGTTTTCCTCCTGACGGCAACCTTTGGTGGAAAGATATTTATGACCTCGCTAAGGTACACATGGAGGCGGTGGGTGGAGACGATAAGGCCGAATGGGTGTTTCATCTATCTGGTGCGAGCGAATTGCCCGAGGACGAACCGATTACTTTGCGTTTCAAACTTGAGGGCTTTGTCGACGTGGCAGATAAAGCCCGTCGTGAAGCAGCTCAGATTGCCATTCAGGACCATCTTTACCCTGCTACTGTTCAATTCGGCGACACGATTATTGACGAAATGCTCACCATTCGTACCTTCCACGATTATTTCGTGTATCCTTCAGATTTCAAAAATGACCAGCTAAAGGTTATTTTTCATAACCGTGGACGATATGCACTTTCTATACCTTTCTGGAAAGGCGGATTGGAGCTGCTTTATCAAGAAAGTAGTTTTGGATTAAATTTTCTGCGATCCATGGCGGTGGTTTTCTGCTGGCTTGGCATACTTGGCGCGATGGGATTGGCCATGGCAAGCTTCATGGAATTTCCAATGGCAGCATTCACATGCATAGGCCTGCTTGTCATTTCTCTATGTACTGGGCTCATGCAGGAAGTGGTGGATGATGGCGGTTTGCGCCAGACCTACACTTTGGGCAAACGCAACGAAAATATTATGGACACGTTTTCCATTGTTGCCTTCAAGGTGCTCACAAGCATCATTAGTCCTCTTAAAGATTACTCTCCCATTACCTCGCTTAGTGAAGGTCGCAGCATTACTTGGGGCATGTTGGGTAAAGCCTATTTGGTAGTGTGGGGGCTTGGAGGAGGGGTTTTTATGGTGTTTGGGATGGGTGTTTTTTCGCAACGTGAGTTGGCGCTGTACGGCAAGGAGTGATATACTGACACGAGTTATCAAGCCATGGCTACTTCACCCAACAGTTCCCGCAAGATTCTCTACCTCATTCTTTTGTTGCCCCTGCTTGGTGCCGTGGCTTTCTCTCAAGGCTTGGTCAATCGGCAGCGGGGACAGTTGAGTGTAACCTACATGGAGCCCATCCAGAATGCGCCGCCGCTAATGCGTTTCACCTCCGAGACCTTGGGTGGTTTCCGGGGAGTGCTCTCCACCATCCTTTGGATGCGGGTAAACCAGATGCAGCTTGATGGCAAATATTTTGAAATGATGCAGCTTTCCGATTGGATTACCAAATTGCAGCCGCATACGCCGCGAGTTTGGACTGACCGTGCTTGGAATCTTGCCTACAACATCTCAGTGAAGGAGAAGGACACTGACGAGCGCTGGAAATGGGTGAACGCTGGTCTCTCTCTGCTTCGTGATCAGGCTATCCAGTACAATCCACACGAGCCGGAATTGTACTGGGAGCTGGCGTGGATTTTCCAGCACAAGATGGGTCAGGACATGGATGTGGCTCAGCGAAAGTACAAGAACATCTGGATCAACATGATGACCGATGTATTGTGGTCTAGTTTGGATGATTGCATGGAAAGCGGGGGACGGCCCGATTTTAATGAACTGATCACAAAGCAACCGAGGAAAGGCTCAAAAGAATCGAAGGACCATCTTCTCGAACGTGTGCGCCGCCTTACGCACGAGTTCAAGATGGATCCGCGCAAGATGAAGCAGCTTGACGAGGAACTGGGTGCGGCAATGGTGTCCGATGAGAACGGTCAACTGATCGAAAGAGCAGTCGGCCTAGAGTGGCGGCTCCCGGAGACGCATGCCATCTACTGGTCTTGGGTAGGTTATCAGAAGTGTCAGCATAACATTCCGCGGATCGATCTTGTTCGCAAACTTCGCCGGCTTATGTTTCAATCTATGATGATTAACTATCAACGGGGTCGTTTGGTAGTTGATCGTTATGTTCCAGACTGGAAAGAACGCTATCGAGATGGCCGAAACTGGACATTATATCCTCGACTGGAGTCCATCGGGATCACTGAGAAAATTTACCTGAAACAATTGGATTGGATAAGGACAGTACTGGCCAGCCAGAAACAGGAAAGCGGACTGTTGACTCGGCGTATGGAGGAGCTAGACGTGGAGTTGGAAGAGTTGGCTCAGAGGCCGCAGGAGGTGACCGACTCGACCTTGGAAACGTTCCGGAACGCTCACCATAATTTCTACCGTAAAATTGTAACTGACCTGTACATGCACAACCGAACCAGTGAGTCGTTGTATTACTTCAAGCTCTTATGTAAGGAATATCCTGAGAAAATGCAGTTGTATATCGGGTATGACGTGCAGACTAAGACAATGGACTTGGATACATTTGTGACGGATCGAATGGTCCAGGACATGAAAACCGGTGGGCAAGCCCAAACGCAGGCGATCCTGCAGAATTTCATCGCGCAGGCGTATCACTTTTTCAGCATGGATGAGGATGAGCGGGCCATGGGAAACATACGTTTGGCCAAGCGTGCCTACGAAAGATATAACCGCCGCAAGGCGGGTACTGAGGAGACCCGAGTCCTATTGCCGCCTTTTGATCACATTCACAACATAGCTCTGAACAGTGCACTTAAGCACTTTGGCGAGCAGCAACCCCTTAAGGCAGCCAATCTACGCCGTAGGCTGGGGTTAAAAGCTGGGGAAGAGGCAAAATACACCGCCTTGCCTGAATTGGTTAATCCCTTTGATACGGAAAAGAAGAAGAAAGGCGCTACTCCCGGCGCGGGCAATTAACGCGTTCGTTTTTCCTTGTTCGTTCGCCATC
>CAZTTU010000047.1:0-17938 GCA_964616045.1 uncultured Verrucomicrobiota bacterium
GATCAACGATAACCTTCTCAAACAGGTCTTGTCCCTGGGGTTAGCTGCTGCCGGCGTATGGAGTGATGTGTTGGGCAAGGGGGGGCAGAGTGTTGGGGCGCTGGCGCTGGTTTTACCGTTTCTATTTTTTGGGGCAATCGCCGGTCAGTTGGCTGATCGTTATAGTAAACAACGAATGACCGTTATTGTTAAACAGGCGGAATTTCTCATCGTGCTGGTGGCTTTTACTGGGTTCTGCTTCAACATGGTGTGGTTATGTCTGCTGGCCATGTTCTTGCTCGGCACTCAAAGCGCTTTTTTTGGTCCGGCTAAATACGGTGTGATTCCGGAGTTGGTCCACGAATCCAGAATAAGTATGGCCAATGCGGTTATTATCACCTTAACCAACTTGGCGGCGATATTAGCCATGAGTATCATGGGAGGACGGATTTATGAGGAATATCGTGGAACCGCTGCTGAAGGAGTGCCTGATGGTTTGTTATGGCTTCCTGGTTTGGTGCTTTTGCTTTTCGCAATTCTGGGCCTGATATCCGCAAAGCAAATGCCTCCCCTGAAAGCAGGTGCACCGGAGATGAAAGTGAAGTGGGAATTCTTTGCACCATACTTTCGTACGATTCGCAAGATGCTCTCTGGGGATACTCCCATCTTTGTTGTGTGCCTGCTAAAAGCGATATTCTACATGTTGGCTTATACGATAACTTTGATTCTTCTCGATTATACTGTCGTTCTTGGAATGACTGAGAAAGCTGTGAGTTTTTATCTGCTTGGAACAATTGGGATCGCAATTGCTGCAGGTAGCGTATTAGCGGGTGTTGTTTCACGAGGTGGAATCCAGCCACGATTAATACTCGCTGGCAGTATTGGCCTTGGCATCTCCGGGGTTCTCCTGGCGTTGGCCCCCTCTAGTTATATGGTCATCCACAAGGCGAACAAGGATATCGCAGCTCAAGGGCTCTCAGCCATTCCTGAACAGGCAAAGGTCAGTTACTTCCTCGATCGTTCAAAAAAACGATTAAACGAACTTCGGAGCGATCTGGATTATCACAAGGAGCAGTTGTCACTCTCCAAACGTTTGGAGCAGGTTAAGCAGGACCAATACGATGCGATGGTGATATCTACTGCGTATCTTGACTCATATAAAAACCGGAAAGTAACCCCGGATAAAGATTCCAATGGAACCGAGTACTATGCCTTGTCCCAGATGGATGAAGGAGGGGATGTGATGAAGGATTCCAAGGGAAAAGTGCTGGACAGCGGGTTGGTGGCAACGCCGATTGAGGTTCGGACAAAGGATTTCTGGAGGGTGGTTATATGTCTATTTATCGTGGGAGCCAGTGCGGGCATGTATGTGACCCCATTGCAGGCACTCCTCCAGAAACTTTCACCGGTTGATGCGCGCGGACAATACATAGCCGCTTCCAATGCCATCGATACAATCTGGGAAGTCGCCGCAATTGGACTCTTCTATCTCCTGCGAAACGTGGGCGTTGGGTCCCAGGAAATCTTCTTCCTGGTGGTCGGAGTGGCCGGGCTCACGGTGACCTTGTTTGTGTTAAAGATTCAGCCCCATATCCACAAGCCGGAGTGGAATTAGGGTTTTTCTAGGGAGGGGAGATGCATCTCCCGATCTTTCTGCCGTCCGATGCCCTTGAGAGAAAGACGGTCCTTGTGGACTTCAATTACTGAGAACGCATTGTCTGTGGTGTCTACCATGCCTTTGAGGGTTAGATAGTGGATCTTATCCTTGGAGCCGTAATTGCCTGCGTGGTTATGTCCGTTCATATAGGCGGCTACGCATGGGTATTTTCCCAGTAATTGGGTAAGGGCACCTGCATTCCACAGGTTGTGAATGTTTGCCGGGTGGATGGGGAAATGGCAAAAGAGAATTACCCGCTCCCCGTTTTTTGTGGCAGCTTTGAGCTTGTCCTCGATCCATTTTAGCTGTCCATCCCCAACACCCCCATTCCAGGTGGGCGTGCCAGCCTTGAGTCGGCGATGGAAAGCGGTGGCGGCCTTGGTGCGTGGATCGTCCTTGGGATAGGCATAGAGACTGACATCATTGCCGTCCAGTGCCAGAAAGCGCCAACCCTTGTGTGTGAAATCATAATAGCGTTTCTTCAGGCCGAGTTGGGCGGGTACCAGTGCCTTCTTCTCATCGGCTACGGAAAAATCGTGATTACCCAGCACATGATAGTGTGGGGCCTTCAGGCGATTGTAGATGGGCACCACCTTGGCAAAGCTTTCAAAGTCCCGGTCAATGAAATCACCCAAGTGTACCACGAAAGCCAGGTCCAGTTTGTTATAGTATTCCACACAGGCGGTGAGTTTCTTCGGTGAAAGACTGTATTTTCTAACGAGGCTGGTCTTGCTGCAGTACTGACAGTCGGCAACCGCACCAAAACTAAAGAGAGGTTCCGAAGGTTTTTGCTCAGCAGCGGTTAAAGTGCAGCTAAAGGCGGTCCAAACTGAAAGCAGAGCAATGTATTTTAATATTTTCTTCATGTTCTCTTCACTGGCTATCCATTTTGTCTCGGATTTTTTCCGTGATTTCACCCTCTCGCGGAAAATTTCCAAAAAATGGGATTCTGCTAAAAATTTTTTCTCCATCAACGAGCACCTTAAAGACTCCAAATCGGCCTTCCTTAAGCTCGACTTCCATTTCCGGGAAATTGGCCTGGATTTCCGCCTCCACCCGGGAGGCTTTCGGTAGAAAATTTCATGGCTTGCAATATTGGATGGTTATTTTCATGGCGGCAACTGTTCCTGTTATTGCAACGGCCACTCAAGCGGGATGCGTTCTCCTTGGCGCAGGAGAGTGAGCTCAAGTTTTTGGCCGGACTTGTAGTTAAGCTTTACGTGCGTGTTGAATGTCCGGTGGCTTATTGTCTCATCAAAAGGCTTGCCGCCCAGGGCCACTATAAAGTCGCCATGGCGTAGGCCGGCCTTTTGCGCTGCCCGGCCCTCGGGGCTGTTGTTGTTGATCCACTGCACCCTTAAAGCATGCTGGCCGGCGTGGAGCTTCAGTTTCTTGAGTTCCTGCGGCTTGGCCTTGGGCATGTAGACACGTAATCGGGGTCGCAAACCCCACATGGAGCCCCGCCAGGAAACATCTGTTTTCTTCCAGCCGGCGCGGGTGGTGAGAGTGTGCTTACGTTTGCTCGTCCATGTATGGATGCTGATGGTAGTGGCGGTGTTGGGCAGGTTGTGCAACACCCACTGGATGTCGGCAATGGAGAAGATCAGCTGGTTATTGATGTAGCCGATGGACTGGCCGGCTTTCAGCCCGGCCTGGTCTGCGGGGCTGCCGGGAACCACCCCGCTTATCTTCAGGCCATCCTTGGGGTCGATCTTGAGGCCAATGTTATCGGGCAGGGGATAGCGCCAGAGCATTTCATTGGACCACTTGCCGGAGAGCTGGAGCTGGTTGTTTTCCGCATCATGAATGTTGTGGCAGTGAATGCAATTGGTGCGCTCGGTAAGGAGCTGGTATTTTTCCTTACGCTCAGGCTCAAGGCCGGGCATTTCCATGGCAGTTTTATAGAGCTTGGGCTTGCCGCGCTTGTCGGCCAGGTATTTCCTGTAGGTTGCGTATTTGGCATGCACAGCCAGTACCCGCTTCATGGTTTTCTCGAGTGATTCCACTGAGTTATAGGCATCAGGCCCGGCGGCCGACTGCGTGCCATAGCGGCCATACACCGTGCCATCGGCATTAATAAACATTGCCGCCCAGTTGAGGTCATAATCAAACTGGAACTGGCTCAGGTCCACGCCCTTCATCTCCACCTGGCGCAGGGAGATAAACTGTTTCCCGGCCAAGTCCTTGATGCGTTGATTATTCCGGGCCACCTCCGCATCAAAGCTCTCACACTCCTTACACGGCACACACCGAAACGTCACAAAGATCGGTTTGCCGGTGGCCTTAGCCTTGGCGACGGCCTGCTGGTAGTCGTTATAGATCCATTGCTTCTGTCCTCGCGCATGCTTGTCATCCAGGCGATCGAGCAGGGGTTGTGCTGCCTGAAGCGGGGCACAATAAAGGAGCGTAAACAGCGACAAAAAGGCAGGCTTCATACAGGAAATCTAGCGTGCCCCGGAATTGTTTGCCACCAGAATTTCGAGAGATTTGCGACTATAATTTTTTTGAAAGATTGTAGTGGCACGTTTTCGGTGAATGAGCTTAAATCGCTGCAGACACCACTCAGTTGCCGTCTCAGGCAATTTGCCCCAACGCGTCGGGTGTCTAGTGTTTGGTTATTTAATAAACGCAAGCCAGAGGTGTTTCCTTTACTTGCCGGGAAGAGGCGGCAGGGAAGCTGCTTTAAGTCAGGCAAACGGATTTGCCGCCAAAGAGAGAATTAGTCTTTAGTCACAACCAAAGAAAGAAACACACATCATGTTGGAACCAATGTTAGCTTTTGATCTACTCACTATTGGCTTAATTGTAGTGGGATGCGTACTTCTTTTACCGATTTTGTTCCTCACGCTGTTTACTATAAAGAAGATTCCGCCGGGCAAGGCAGGGGTGCGCGTGGGTTGGCGTGGCTATGTCATTTCCGACACATGGATTTTCCGTGTCCCGCTGGTCACCCGCTTTGACCTGATGGATATCTCCGTTCAGAAACTGGAGATCGAGCGTAAGGGGCAGGATGGATTGATCTGTGAGGACAACATCCGGGCGGATATCGTGGTGGCGTTTTACATCAAGGTTAATTATCCCAAGGTGGAATATGGTGCCACAGACCCTGATTCACCCGAGGGTCAGGTGCTGTTTGAACGGGCGATGGAGTCAACAAAACAGCCAAAGTTCGGCGATATTCAAAAGGTGGCCCAAACGGTGGGGTGCGAACGAGCCACTGATCTTGACAAACTGCGCGAGTTGTTTGAGGCAAAATTCTCCGAGGCCCTGAAGACGGCTGGCAAGGAGATGGAATTTACAAAGCTCTACACCGACCGCTTGGAATTTCGGGATAAAATCATTGCTGTAATCGGCAGGGATTTAAACGGGTACGCGCTGGAGGATGTGGCGATTGATTATCTCGAGCAGACTCCGATTGAAAAACTGGATCCTCAGAATGTTCTCGACTCGGAGGGTATCAAGAAGATCACGGATGTCACCTCGGCTCAACAGGAGATTACCAACGACCGACTGCGGGAGAAAGATCAGCTGCTCAATGATCAGAACAAAAAGGCTGATCTGGTAATCAAGGATCAGGATACCCGGAACGAGATGGCCAAGCGGGATTTGGATAGGCAGAACGAAGAGGATCTTGCCCGGCGTACCCGTGAGGTTGATGAGGCTAAGGCCAAGGAAGGTGCTGCGGCGACCGTGGAGGTTGAGAAGAACCGGCAGGTTTCCGAGACAGCCGCCATTGAGGCGAATCAAAATATTCAGGAGCGCGAAGTGGAGCGCGATCGCGTGGTGATGAGCGCCACCTACGCGAAGGATCAGGATTTACTGCGCTTGGAGCAGGAAAAAATTGAGTCCGGTGAACAGGCAGAAGTGGACCGCACCCGGCGCATTGGGTTGGCCACACAGGAAAAGGAAGCGGTAATCATCGAAAAAACTTTTGCCGTAGCCGAGAGTAGGGCCGGGCTGGAGTCCAAGGAGAAGGAGGTCACCACCCAGCACCAGCAACGCTTGGATATTGAGGCGGATATGAGCGCTGACCGTGCCAAGCGTGTGTTGAATATCGAGGCTGAGGCCCGCGCCCAAGCCGATCAGAAGAAGGAAATTATCGCTGCGGAAGCGGAGAAGACAGTGCGAGAGCAACGTGCTGAAGCCGGACAGATCGAGGTGCGCGTTGCGGCCCTCGCCGAAAAGGAAGCGGCAGAGTACAGGGCTGAGAAAGTACAAATCACTGCCGATGCCGAGGCCAAGGCGAGTGAGAAACGCAATCACGCCATGCAGCAGGAGGCCGAGGGCTTGGCCTCCCAGGAAAAGGAAGTCGGAATGGCCAGGGCCGCAGTGACCCGTGAGCAGGCCGAGGCGGACAAGGTAGAAGGACTGAATCAGGCTGATGTTATGCAGCGGCAGGGAGAAGCCGCCGGTGTTGCCACGGCTGCTGAGGGCAAGGGCGAGGGCGAGGCGATTTCTGCGAAAGGAACAGCCGAAGGGGCAGCCATTGAGGCTGTGAAATTGGCGGAGGCGAAGGGCAAGACTGAGATGGCCAAAGCCATTGAGCTTTTCAACAAGGCCTCACAGGACCACGAGGAATTCCGGCTGCAACTGGCCAAGGATCGCGACGTGGATTTGGCCGAGATCCAAATCACGAAGGATGTGGCCGAGGCGCAGGCGCGCGTGGTGGGCGAGGCGCTCAAGAGCGCGAACATCGACATTGTGGGTGGCGAAAACGATTTCTTCGAGAAGGTTGTTAAGTCGGTCATCCAGGGGCGTTCGGTCGATCGCCTGATGAACAACAGCCAGACACTCACTGACGTGAAGAACACATTCTTCACCGGTGATCCGGATCACTTCAAGGGCCAGTTGCGCACTTGGATCAAGGATCTGGGTGTTTCCTCCGATGATGTGAAGAACCTTACGGTGGCCGCGCTGTTGGCCAAGTTGATGAGCCGGTCCGAAGACAGCGGCACCCGGTCACTGATCCGGCAGGCGCAGGCGTTAGCGAAGGAAACCGGCATCACCGACACCGTGGCTGGCGCCCTGTTGGGCGATAAGGCCGGAAAATAATTAAACTGCCCGCCCGGCCGGGCGGGTGCTGAATTCATGGCGGAACCTCCCGAGAGCGGCCCCCCCGCGGAAGGCGCGACAACCGCGCTGGAGGGTGGAGCATATGATTTGATCCGGCAGCGCCTGTCCGACCAGGGCAAGGTGCTGCGCGAACGCCTCGGCGTACTAGATGACCAGCGCGGCAAGATTTTTGGCTCGCGCAAGCTGGAACTCAAGAAGATGGATCGCGTGTCCACGGAGCTTAGTTGCGAGCCGCGTGACATGATCCAGTTGGGTTCCAATCGCTTCCTGTTTGGATTCAATGTGAACCTGGGGCTGAAGAGGGGACAGCTTGGCGATGTTTTCGCTGTCTATGAATACGATGAAGCGGAGGAGACCTTCCGGGAAGGGGATCTCTCAGTGTTGGAGGATGCGAAGTTCAAGGAGTTCTTTTCCGGTCTCTTCAAGATCAATCAGCAGGCGACTTTCCATCGATTTTCGATTGTTGGGAACTATCTGTACATGGTTTTTCGTACCGGCAGGATGGTGGATGACATCACGGTGTACAAGTGGCTCTACAAGGACGGGCAATTGACCTTTGAGGACGACCGCAGTGCCCCGGATTATTTGGATCAGGCTTTTCCAAGCCAATACAATTTCAAGTGGATCACACCTTCCCGCAGCGCCACCCGGCATGGTGACAATCCGCATGTGTCGATTGAGGAACGCGTATTCGTGGAGTGCGTGGGTGGGGACCTGACGATCAAGGTTGAGGACAACACTTCAACCGGCGAGGGCATCTATGCCGAGGAGGTTTTGGACAAAAATCAGAAGGTCGATGACGCTGAAATCCAATATGCGGTCCAAGGTGCGCTCATCTTGCTGAAGGTTACGCCCTTTCGCGAAAAGAAAACGCGGTACTTTATTTTCAACGAGAAACTCCAGAGTGTGCACCGTGTGGATACGCTAGGGCAGGCATGTGTCATGTTACCTGAGGAGCACGGTCTGGTTTTTCCAGACGGATATTACCTGCAGACCGGTGAATTGAGGCGCTATGAAGGCGAGCTCGGCGAGATGGTCTTGGAGCGCCAGATGCCTTCACCCAACGGCGAGGATTTTCTTTATGTATTTTTCAACCGCATGAGTGGCTTGTACGCGCTGATGCCGTACCGACTCATTGAGCAGGAGGTTACTGAACGCATAACCTGCAACGGTTTCTCGCTCTTTGACAATGGTGACATGGTGAGTTTCCGTGCGGAAGAAGAGGCAATCAAACACCACATGATCCAGCTGCGCCAGTCGCCCTTTTATCAACCGGGGCATGAACCCGAAAGCGGCGATCGTGATTCGTTCCTGTTTCAGGTGGGTAACAGGTCGGTGGTGCGCGCCATGGCCGAATGCAACGAGGTATTGATCCTTATCCAGAAGGAATCGCCCTATGCCGACCTCTATGCGGATGTCGCTGCGCGTTGCCAGAGTATTCCGGATTCGTATACCTGGCTGAATTCAGAGGACGGTGGACATATCGGCGAGGTGCTCAAGGAGATTGGTGGCTCCGCTGAAAAGGCGATTGCGGAATTCGACAAGGTGCGGCGTCTTCGCCTGGAGGCCAAGGAAAAATCCGATGAAATCCAGAAGCGCGCCAAGACACTCTTCAACCAGGTGGGACGAGCGGATTTTCGTTCGGTGGATGACTTTGTGGCCAATCTCGGAGGATTGCGCCGCCTGCGCGGTGAAATCATCACGATCAAGGATGAAGTGCGGTTTGTTGACAAGGCCGGGATGGATGCGCTTGAAAAGCAGGTGCAAGAGCAGGTGGAAGCACTCTCACAGCGGTGTGTGCAGTACCTGCTGCAGCCTGAGGCACTCGATCCTTACCGCGAACGCTCAGAGGAACAAAAGGGCAGGGTTGAGGGTGTCGCGAAAGTGGCTGAAGCGAAAGAATTGGAGGCGGAAATTACTCAGGCCGGTGAGGATCTCGAGATGCTTATCGACATTGTCCGGAGTTTGCAGATTGATGATACCACGGAGCAAACGCGCATTGTGGAATCCATTACCGCCATTTACCAGGTGGTGAACCAGGTCAAGGAGGCGCTCAAAAACAAGGCCCGCACACTGATGACAGCTGAGGGTTCCGCGCAGTTCAATGCCCAGATGCTGCTGCTCAGCCAAACGGCCGTGAACTATCTGGACATGTCCAACTCGCCGGAGAAATGCGACGAGTATTTCAACAATATCATCAACCAGCTCGAGGAGCTTGGAGGCGATTTTGCTGATTTTCCGGAATACATCGAGCAACTCGATGAAAAACGCGGTGAGCTGGAGTCCGCCTTTGAGCAGAAACGTTTGCAGCTTGAGGAGCAGCGTAACCGCAAGGCTACTGCACTCGTGGCTTCTGCCGAACGCATGTTAAAGAGCGTCGAACACAAGCTCGGAACCCTTGATGACGTGAACGACATCAACGGCTATATGGCTGCTGATCGCATGATTGATTCCATCCGCGAGCGGGTGGAGGATTTGATGGCGTTGGAGAAGGCCGGTGAGGCTGAGGGCATCCAGTCACAGCTTAAGAGCATCCACGAGGAGGCCGTGCGCCAGCTCAAAGACCGCCAGGAGTTGTATGTCGATGGCCAAAATGTCATCCAGTTCGGCAAGCACAAGTTTGCTGTCAATACACAACCACTGGACCTCACCATTGTGCGGCGGGGTGACGAGCAGAATTTGCATCTCACCGGAACCCAATACTTTGAACCCATCGAGGACGAGAAATTTCTCGCCACGCGCGAGGTGTGGGATCAGCAGGTTGTCTCTGAGGACAAGGGGATTTATCGCGCCGAGTATCTTGCCTATCTTATTTGGCAATGGCTCGAAAAGGAAGGTGGCACGCGCCTGGAGGAAACTGCCACCCTTAAATCGGCCAAGCGCTTGAAACTGGTGCAGGATTTCATGGGGGATCGTTATGCTGAGGCCTATACCAAGGGCATCCACGACCAGGATGCGGAAAAGATTCTCAATGCGTTACTCAACACCCACGATGCACTGCAGCTTGCGCGGTATCATCCGCGTGTTCGAGCCTGTGGTGCCGTGTACTGGCACAGGTTTTGCCCTGAGACGGACCGCAAACTCTGGACTGCCAAACTGGAGGGCTTCGCCACCCGTAACGCAATTTTCCCCGGTGACCCCACGCAACAGGATTACATTGAGGCCTTGCAGGCAATGGTGGATGCCTTTGTGAAGAATACCAGGCTCTTCCCCGAGGAAGATGCTGTGTCTGCCGGTGAGTATCTTTTTTATGAGATCACCAACGGCAAGGAATGGGCTGTCAGCCAGGAAGCGGACAAGCTATTGACGGAATTTGAACGACATCTTGTAAAGAAGGGCAGCGAGGCCGATTTTGCAAAGGCGCAAAAGCCACTGAAGAATAATCCGCTGAGCCTCTACCAACTTGTCCGCGATTGGGTGCGTGGCTTCCTGCTTACTCGCAATGGGGAGAATAAATATCTTGAGGAAGTCGCGGCGTTAATTTTCTGCGGACACCACCACAAGCAGGCGGTGGTGAAAGCGGCCACCGAGCAACTTATCAAAGGCATGCAGGGGGCCCACGACGCTGTGCAGGAAGGTGTGTATTCATTTGATTACTTGGTTTTTCAGGAGAAGCTGGGCCGTTTCTCCCGTGAGGAAGTGCCGCGTTTCGAACAATACCAACAGCTCAAGACGGATTTGATTGAGCGCGAAAAAGAAGTGTTGCGTTTGCATGAATTTGAGCCGCGTGTGCTGTCGTCTTTTGTTCGTAACCAGCTGGTGGATACCGTTTATCTGCCGATTGTGGGCGACAACCTTGCCAAGCAGATCGGTGCGGCGGGCGATGCCAAGCGGACAGACCTCATGGGGCTGTTGCTGTTGATCTCGCCTCCTGGTTACGGCAAGACCACTCTCATGGAATATTTGGCCAACCGCATGGGTTTGGTTTTTATGAAAATCAATGGCCCGGCACTTGGCCACGAGGTGACGGCGCTTGACCCAGAGGATGCGCCTAATGCCGGCGCGCGCGCGGAGGTCAACAAGCTGAATCTCGCGCTGGAGATGGGCGACAACGTGATGATCTACGTGGATGATATCCAGCACTGTAATCCGGAGTTCCTGCAAAAGTTCATTTCGTTGTGTGATGCCCAGCGTAAGATTGAGGGTGTGTGGCGAGGCAAGCCAAAGACTTATGACATGCGAGGTCGTCGTGTTGTTGTGGTGATGGCCGGCAACCCGTACACGGAGAGCGGTGAGAAATTCCGTATCCCAGACATGCTTGCCAACCGTGCCGACACCTATAATCTTGGTGACGACATGAAGGGTCGCGAGGATGCCTTCAATGGCAGCTACATCGAAAATGCCATCACCTCGAATCCGGTTCTTCAGCCACTGGCCAAGGCGGCCCAGAAGGATATTCAGGCTTTCATTAGGATGGCCGAGACAGGCCAACGTGAAGGTGTGGAATTGCAGGGTAGTTTCTCGGCGAACGAGACCGAGGAATTACTCAATGTTCTCCAGAAACTCATCGTGCTGCGCGACGTTGTGCTGAAAGTGAATCAGTTGTACATCGAAAGCGCCGGGCAGGCTGATGAATTCCGCACCGAGCCGGCTTTCAAGATGCAGGGTTCGTACCGCAACATGAATCGCCTTGCCGAGAAGGTGCTGGCGATCATGAACGATCATGAACTCATGGATCTAGTGCTCGACCATTATAAAGGAGAAAGCCAGACGCTCACCACTGGGGCCGAGGCAAATTTCCTTAAATTCAAGCAGCTCATCGGTGTAATGGATGAGGAGGAGGCTGCACGCTGGGAGGATATTAAGAAGACGTACGGGCGCAACCAGTTCCTGCAGGGCGGTGATCAGGGGGATCCTGTGAGCCGAGTGGTCAGCCAACTTTCACTGTTCACAGGCGGGTTGGATTCCATCCAGAGCACACTGAACGAACAACTCTCCAAGCCGCGCACCACTACGCTGGATTTGGGTACCTTAGGTGAAAGTCTTGAAGGTTTGCGCGAAACTGTGGCGCAACATCTTGAAAATCAACAAGGTGAGGAGCGGGCGTCCGGAGGGGAGGAGAAGGCCGCATCTGCCGGTGATGCAGTGAACGAAAACCTCACTGCCTTGCGTGGCGCATTTGAGCATTACCTCGAGCAAGCCGGAACCGCCGCCAATTCGTCGCAGGAAAACCAGAGATTACTCGCAGATCGACAACAGGCGATGATGGAATTTATTGAGCATAGCAATGCCACACTTGCTTCGGCGATTACCCAATCCCAGTCACAGGCCCAGGTTGGTCAACTACAGTCGGCGCTAACCAATATTGGGAGCTTGTTTGCGAGCTATCAGGATCGCAAACGCGACCTTCAGGAGCGCCTTGATGCTGCCGAACCTAGCGAGGTGGTGGTGGATGTGAGCAAGGAAATGGCGGAGGACAGCGATGCGCTTATTCATCAGATTCTAGAGCAATTGAAGGAGACCCAGGAGAGGCAGCCATCAGGCGAAGACTCATCATCTCAATCGGAGGGGTAAGCTTCCTGCGGGAAGGGGAAAAAGTCGGGCCAATTCTCTGGCGCATCGATTGGTTCCGTGGGGGTATCTTTCCGCCGCAAGTGACGGGCATGCTTCCCTGATTTGTTAAGCAAGTTGTGGGTTTAGTTTGCGGAGGGGAAGGATATATCCGGAAAGCTTGTCCACTTGTCATCTTCCGGATCTCGTGCACTGGCCGATACCGTTGGGCCAGTTGGTTCTTCCTTGGTTGAAGGCTCCTCGCTTTCGTTCTCGACTGACGGCTCGGTTTCTGCCCTAACCTCTGGCTGTTCCTCGGCAATTTCAGCAGGCTCTTCTTTGTCGACCTCGACTTCCTGTTCATCACCATAGTTATCGGCGAACGAGCTGCTGCTTCCCAACGACGAACTGCTTGTGAACGAGCTTCGGCTAGAAGTAAACGAACTTCCCGTGTAGGGACTATGGGCGCTGGCACTTCCATCGCTTACCTGTGCTCGCGAGGTGCTTTTATCTTCCCAAAGGACATGTACCGCAGGCACCAGGCCCACCTCGATATGCACCTCGCTGAAGGTGAGGTTTTTCAAGTGAACCTTGTCGTCCAAGGCCTCCGCTTTGAAGAGAGAGGTCAACATCGATTTTAGCAGTTTGTTATCTTTGTGCTGTTTGATTAGCCGCTCTTGTTTGCGGTCGCCGATTTCCGATTCCCGCTTGAGAACAGATACTACTTTTGGGTTGAATCCCATTTCCATTTCTACAGCTTGAAGCTTGTAGCCGGCTTCCTTAAATACACGCTCCGCTTCCTGGATTTTTTCCAGGCTCTCCATCATCTTTTCCTCGCTGTCCGCCTTGAGATCCTCAACGGTATCCTCCACGTCGGCGCGGATGTCCCGAATGGTTTCCGCGCCCTCCTCAATGGTGGCGCGAATCTCTTCTGCTTTGGTTTTGTAGTGTTTAACCTTCTTTTTCAGGTTCTTTATAAAATTGGCCATAGTTCTACCTCTTGGAGGGTTAGCAATTCGCGCGGGTTCTAGATACTACTAAAAGGTTGAAGTTTAGGAAACCTTTTTGTTGGCTTTTCCGTTGGCGCAATCTGCTTCAATGGTTAAACTGGTTCTCCAGCGCCTGAGTCCGTATCTGCGGACATTTAAATCCATTCTATGAAAGACCATGAGGTAAAAGCCCTCTTCAAGACCACGCTGGAGGATTTCCAGCTTTCGCGTAATGAGCGCGGCGAGATCCGAGACCTACTCGATGTCGTCAAGGACAACGAGCAAAAGCGCGCATTGTTCCGCAGCATGGCCTTTGATGAGGCTCGCGAGGCGTTAGGCAAGGCCGATGCTGGGAAGCGCTTTCAGGTAATCGATTGGCTGGAAAATACCGTCAAGGCACTGTACCCCGCCGAGAATCTTCCCGGAGCAGCAAAGGGTGCAGCGGCTTCTGCGTGGTTCAGCCCGAATGATAATTGTGTGGGCAAGATCAACGACATGTTTGCCCAGGCCCGTGCCTCTGTGGACATCTGTGTGTTCACGATCACCGACAACCGTATTGTGGAGGCCATCGAAAAGGCCCATCGGAGACGCGTGCAAATCCGTGTGATCAGCGATGATGACAAGGCAATGGATGCCGGCTCGGATATTGAACGTCTGGATCGAATGGGTCTTCAGGTGCGGGTGGATAAATCCGAACACCACATGCACCACAAGTTTGCAATCTTCGATAAATGTCAACTACTGAGCGGGAGTTACAATTGGACCCGTTCGGCCGCGCTGAACAACGACGAGAATTTTTTGGTTACCAGTGACCTGGAACTGCTCAAGGCCTACACCCGCATGTTCGACAAACTTTGGCGCAATTTTAGTTAGCCCATGAGCAAGCTCCGCCATCAGCTTCGCCGCACCACATCCCGGTCGGGCACGGGCAGGGTAAAGATTAAACTGCGCCTTCCCACGGATGGTTCGGTGGATCTGGGCAAACTCCGAGCCGCGCTTGAAGCCCAGCTCAAGAGCAAGCCAGAACCAGTTATTGATGAACCGGTCGTTGTTGAGCCAGAACCCGTTCGCGAGCCTTCAGAGTTTTGGCTCTGGATCAAGACCAGTGTGCCCACAGTCGTCGCTCTGTTTTCGGCGATCTTGGCCTGCCTCATGGGTATTTTCTATCTGGTGCAAAAATCCGCAGGAGCCAGTTCAAATTCGAGTCTCTTTCTCTGGGCATTCCTAGGGAGTCTGGCCATCTTTGTGGGAGCCTTTGCTGTGGTCATTCGACGGCAGTTGGCCGTTCCGGATTCTCCGACTGCAGAGGGATGGATGTGGGTGAAAAAAAACCCCAAGTGGATTTATGTTCCGAGCCTGTGCCTGGCCTTTGTCGCTGTTATCGTGTTGTGGGCCATGGCTATTTCCCAATCTGTTCCAGGTAAACAGCCTGACGATTTGGCCAAAGCTAAACCCAAGGAGGAAATTCCCGGGTCCCCTCCAGTCAAGGGTGAACCCAAGGGGGAAATCCCTGTGCCCCCTCCAGTCCTGCCACCACCGGTTAAACCGCCCACTCCGACTGAATCCGAATCAATATCATTGAAGCCTCAAGACGGATGGATGGGGCGCTTGATGGTGGTATTGATTGCCGGCGGAGTACTGGGATTTTGCGGATTTCAAATGCGCCGCAAGGCGGGAGTGATGACAACGCGAAGTGCCAACGCCGCCTATATCGACTTTTGGCCGGGCTTCCGCCATTTCGTTGCTGCCCAGGGAGGCTTTCTGCTGGTGGCCGTCGCGACTGGCGCGGCAGTTTTAGCGTGGGATACGACAAGGTATGATTATGACTATTCGCTCCTTTCGGCATTTCTTTGGGCACTGCCGGGTATGGGTTTGGCTGGATTATTGCTTTTGGCCTTGGGGGCTTGTGGCATAAATCCCATGCCTAACCTCGACCGAACGCTGAGCCCCGCAATTGACGATTCTGCGATAATGCGATTCATCAGGCGCAAGATTCCCCACGTTATATTTATGGGTATCGTGTTTGGTGGGTTTGTTTTCGTTTGGCGAGTGGAAGCAATTGGATATTGGATTTCGTATTGGCTCAAGTGGACCTTGAGCATTGGGTCGGTCGTGGCGGTATTCTGGAAAAAAGGCAAGCTTGGGAAAAAAGTGGAGAACGTCAGGCCTTTACCCAAAAAAAATAAAATAAAGCTAAGCCATGTTATGATTATTAACATGCCTTTGGTGGCAGGAGTCACATTACCCGTTGCCTTTGGAATTCTTGTGGTGACCGGAGTTGCCTGGGTGAATGTTGGGTGGATTGCTCCACTGTTGGGCCTTGGTGTCTTTCTCGGTGCAAGCTTGCTGGTTAAATATCCACGGCTGCTGCGGCATTGGCAGGAGATCATTTTCTTTCCGGGAATTGTGGCCTTCATTTGTGATTGGCTCGTCTGGGATAATTCATTTTGGTATGTGTTCGGTGGGCTCGCCTCCTTGTTTGCTTTCGGCAAGGTAATGATCCAGCCAAAGGATACTGAAAGCGGACGGTTGCTCGTCTTTCCACAAAGTCATCGTGAGTATAGCCCCGTATTCAATCCAAAGTCGGACGGACTGGAAATCCGCTGGGGTGGCTTGGTTGCAGTGATGTTGTTTGTCCTGCTCATACTGGTTGGCGCTGGGAAATGGGTCTGGAGCGGCCCGCTATCGATTCCTATCCCCGGATTGAGTTTTGAAGCGGCAAAAACAGAGCAATGGAAATCATCACATCCATTAACTAATGAGGAGGTTATTGCAGCGGTTAAGGTACTTGTCCGCAACGACAAGTCCGAAAGTCACGATTCAAAAGTTATTTCCGCATGGGGAGAATATGCCGATCGTGGATATCCTATTGCCCAATATCATTTGGCTTGTTTGATTTTCAGTGGATGGGAGAACAGTTACGCGAGGAGGCTGGGGTTTGATACGAATCCTCATCCACCACGTTTGGCGCAGGATTTGTTTAGCAAGGCTGGGCGCGAGGGACATCTCCCCTCAATACACAATGAAGGCATTTGCCACTATTATGGCAATCAGCTACTCTTGGCCGAGGAGGCATTTTACAAGGCAAGGGCAGGAGGCCACCCTTGGGCAGAAACTGCACTAAATATTGTCTATTCAGATATGGAAAAAGAATCAATCCATCCGAAACATATTGAAGAGGTGGCCATGCCTGACGGCATGAAGCTTGAGCAACAAGCTTTTGCTTTTGGCCGGCTTCAATTGGACACGACAGATGAAGTGGATGTCCCTTCCCTGGAACAATAACCTCTGTTTCTTCGGGCGTTACACAATCGAATACCCTTGCTGTGACGGGCTTCTAACGTGATAGTCTCCGGTCGTATGGGAGTTCGTTGCCATCTTTTGTTATCCTTTTTTTTGGCTCTGCCAAGTGTGGTGGCGGCGGGAAAGGTATCGCAACACGATGCCATCCCGGTGCTGCTGCGCCGTTGCGTGATGTGTCACGGGCAGGACATAAAGGAAGCGGGGATCGATCTTCGCACCAAATCCTCGATGCTCAAGGGTAAGGCATTTATTTCAGGGAAACCGGCTGAAAGCAGGATGATCAAAAGGATCGTGTCTCGTCAGTGCCCGCCGGATAAGACGATCAGCATGGCGGGGATTGAACGCATGAGCGGCCGGGAACTGCAGGTTCTGCGCGACTGGATCGCTGCCGGTGCGCCTGAAGTGGAGCAGAAGCTTGAGCCCATCAAGACCGATCCTGCCGCGCGAAAGCACTGGGCCTTCCAGTCGCCTCGACGCCCGGAGGTGCCGGCCCATAAGGCTAGGCTTCGGTTGCGCAATCCGATTGATTCATTTCTGCTGGCAAAGCTTGAGGACAAGGGTCTCGGGTTCTCTGTTGAGGCCGATAAACTGACCCTGCTGCGGCGAGTGACCTACGATCTCACCGGTTTACCACCGACGATCGAGGAAATGAAGGCGTTTGTGAAGGATGAGAGTCCGGGAGCCTGGGATAGGGTTGTGGATCGCCTTCTGGCTTCACCGGCTTATGGGGTGCGTTGGGGTCGGCATTGGATGGATATGGCCGGTTATTCTGATTCGGAGGGCAAACGTAATGCAGACATGATCCGCAATTACGCATGGAAGTACCGCGACTATGTCATCAAGGCTTTTAATGAGGATAAACCCTATAACGATTTTTTGATTGAGCAAATTGCGGGTGATGAACTGGTTGATTATGCCGACGCGGATGCGGTAAATGAAAACGTAATCGAAAAGTTGGTCGCCACCGGTTTTTTGCGCATGGCCCCTGATGGAACCAGTGCCAATCCGGTCAATCGAGTGGAGGACCGGTTGGAAGTGATCAGTGATGAACTGCAAATTCTGGCCGGGGGAGTGATGGGGCTCACGTTGAAGTGCGCTCGTTGCCATGACCATAAATACGACCCCATCACCCAGCGTGACTATTATTCGCTGGCCGCCATCTTTAAAGCTTCCTATGACGAATATAACTGGCTGACACCTCAGCCCTTCAAGAACCAGTGGGCCGGCAGTACCCGTCGGCATTTGCCGATTGCCCTGCCGGCCGAACGGAAGCAGATCGAGGCGCACAATGCAAAGGTTGATGAAGAGCTCAAACTTCTGGAGGGGAAATTTAAGTCGGCTAAAGGTCCAGCCCGAAAGGATTTAAGGAAAAAAATCGACGAACTAAAAGGCAAGAGGAAATCAATGCCTCTTATTCGTGCGTTATGGGATCGCGGGCAATCTTCAC
>CAZTTU010000048.1:0-17804 GCA_964616045.1 uncultured Verrucomicrobiota bacterium
GAATCGGGCAAGCTGTTGGCGTTCGGTCATTACAGTAATCACGACGAGCGGCCCTTTAACAATGGCGAGCTGGATTGGCGGCGCATCACGGTGATCGATGCCAGAAGCGGTAGCTTGCTCTGGAGCAGGCCGCTCAATTATCGTAGGCGTCCTACCATTGTGGGCGGCACGGTTTATATTGAACCTCGCCGGTGCGATTTGGAGACCGGCGATATTCAAAAGCGCAAGCATCCCATAACTGGTGAAGTAGTTGATTGGGAATTCCTGAGGCCCGGTCACAGTTGCGGGATTGTCACCGCTACTCCCAACAACCTCTTCTTCCGCTCTTACAGCGGGGCCATCGTCAATACCAAGCAGGACAGCGGCCTGCAGCTCTTCGGCGGCATCCGGCCCGGTTGCTGGAACAGTATGATTCCCGCCAATGGCCTATTAAGCATGCAGGAAGCCAGCGCGGGCTGCACCTGTAGCTATTCGCTTCGCACCACAGTAGTATTGAAAAATAAACCACAAAAAGGTCATGCCGAGTGGGCCGTGTTTATTTCTAATAAAAAAAATGCCAACAAGCCGGTTAGTCACATGGCCATTAACTTCGGTGCCCCCGGGGACATGCGCGCAAAGGACGGCACGGTGTGGTTCGGGTACCCGCGACCAAGAACTGACAAAGGGCAAGGAGGGTTCAATAATTATGGAATCAAATTCAATTTGAAGGAGGCTGGAGTCACTGAAATTATCAAGCGTGATTGGCGTAACGTAGAATTTGTAGGCACCGAAAAACCTTGGCTTTATACCTCAGCCTTGAAAGGAGTTGCCAATCTTAGTGTGCCTCTTTTGGATGAAGGTGAAAAAGGGAAATACACCGTGCGCATGGGCTTCACGCCCTTGCCGGGGGATAAACCCGGTAACCGGATTTTTGATATCAAGCTTCAAGGAAAAGTGGTTTCACTAGGGTTTGACGTATCAAAAATTGCCGGTGGTTCTGGGAAAGTCACTGTTCAGGAATTCAAGGGGATCGATGTGGAAGGGGATCTCTCTATAGAATTGGTTGTACAGAAATTTAAGGGTGCAGCTGCCTTTGATGTGGATTCCAAATTACATCACTTGGGCGATAATGTAGTGGCTGGCTGGACCGAATCCTCACCTGAGCCAAATGGGTTTGAGCTGAAGATACCTTTTAAACTCAAAACATCCGAAGGGATTTACTCATTAGCAATTGAGCAACATCATGTTAATAACGATTGGGCGATAATGGTCAATGGCCGTGAGATTGGTCGTTTAAAGAAAGGTAATGCCAGGCAGGTTGCGATAATTCCAGCACCAGAGGGTTTACTTAAACAGGGAGCTAATCAAATGGTAATCCAAGCCATCGGGAAAAGTAATGATGATATTCAAGTGGGTAGGATAAAGCTGATATCAGGGCATCCTGCGTCAACTGTTATTCAATCACTTGAAGTCATTCGCGAGGATTCCAAGTCAACTGTGCGGCAATGACTTGAAAACCACTGTTCGATTAGATAGAGTCCGCCTTTCTTGATGAGCGAAACGGACTATAAATATCGCACGGGAAACAAGGGTGGCTTGATGCTGCTGATGTTGTCGGTGGCGTTGATCGCGGGGCTTACATATTTTCTCCAGAAAAAGACTAACGAGCGTGGGACGAAAAGCCTGACAGTCTATTGCGCGGCGGGCATTCAGCCGCCGGTGGAGGAGGCGGCGCGACAGTTTGAAAAGGAATTGGGAGTGAAAGTGCATCTTGAGTATGCCAGTAGCGGTGTGCTTGCCAACAAGCTCAAGCTCGATAAGGAATCCAATCGACCGCGTGCTGATGTATATATCCCAGCCGATTTTACCTTTACCATGCGCGCGCGCGATGACGGGCTGACGGCCGAGGTGCTTAAGGCGGCCTCTTGGAAGATTGTGCTGGCCGTGAAGCCAGGTGCTGGCATCGATGTGAAAAACATTGATGATCTGCTGGAGCAAAAAATTTCATTTGTGATTTGCGAACCATTGGCCGGTGCGGGAAAAAAGACGAAAAAGGTGCTTCAGGAGGTCGGGAAATGGAAAGCGGTGGCCGCGGCGAAGACGGCGTCATTCCCAACCGTTCCTGAGGCAGCGTTGGCAGTGAAGGAGAACGCGGGCATGCAGGCAGCCTTCGTGTGGAACTCTACGGCGGCACAACATGGATTGAAAGTCATTGAGTTGCCTGAGCTGGAAAAGAGTCGCGCAGAAATCTCAGTGGCGGTAACTGCGACTACCGACCGATCAGTGCGTGCGCTACAGTTTGCTCGATACCTTACCGCACCGAATAAAGGTAACCGGGTTTTTGCCCGGCACAATTACAATCCGCTGGCCGGCGACCGATGGGTGAAGAAACCTGTGCTACGCATCGATTGCGGCGGTGTTAACCGCAAAGCCGTCGAAAAGACAATTCGCGAATTCGCGGCACGTGAAGGCTGCGAGGTGGCGACTGATTACAACGGTTGCGGCACGCTCGTGAGTAAAATGAAGATCGGCGATATTGGTCTTCCGGATGTCTTCCTGACCTGTGACGCCAGCTATTTGACCAAGGCACAGGACGCCATGGGTAGTCCGTTTGGACCGGATCTGAAAGTTTCAAGCACGCGTATCGTGATGCTGGTGGGCAAGGGTAACCCGAAAGGGTTGAAGGACTTGGCGAGCCTCACACAGCCTGGCTTGAAAATTGGTACCACCGACCCGCGTGCCAGTACGCTCGGTGATTTAAGTCATGACCTATTTCGCGAAACCGGCCAGTATGATGCCATTAACAAAAACGTGGTCGTGATGAAGCTAACCGCTCATAAACTCATCCTAGATATGGAGGCCGGCAAGCAACTCGATGTGGCAATGGTATACGAGGCCAACATTCAGGGGCTCAAGGACAAGTTCGACTACGTGCCTCTCAAACCCACGCGCGCGCAGGCTGTGCAGAACATTGCCGCCAATAAAAAGACTGACTATCCCCAACTAGCCCGACGCTTAATGGCGCACATTACCTCTGACACCTCCAAGCGTCGCTTTGAGCAACTTGGATTTCAGTGGGTGGCTGGCGCGCCGCAACCATGAGCGAGGCTAACCAGCCTGGCGCCGGTTCTGAGCGCCCCCTTTCCGGCGCCTTCAAAGTGCGATCGGATAAACCCTTTTTGGTCGGATTGGGTGTTCTTGGTGGCAGCTACTTGCTCATTATTGTGGGAATGGTCCTTGCTGATATATTTTTTCTGGATTATGGCGACCAACCTTTGCTTGGTCCCGAACTGGTGAAGCACGGTAGATATGAATCTGAGAATGCAAAGGGTGTTCCTGTCATTGTGCAGTCCGGTCGCGCCTTTTTTTTTCATAAAGGCCAAAATGAACAGGGTCTGCGCAATGGCGATCAGCACTTACATAAAAAAGGATTATTTATCGCTGGCGAGGATACTGTCACGCTACTGCCCCGTGAAGCTAAGCTGCCCGTCACTGCTTCGGTGAGAGCGGAGGCGCAGGTGGTGGATATTGCCGTTACCAACGGCATCGTTACCCTAACCACCGACACAAATCATGGGCTCATTTGGGGTACCTTTATCCGCGTGAGCGGCGCTGATAAAATACAATGGAACGGTGTTCACGAAATCGCCGACACCACAACCAACCAGCTTTCGTTCCAGTTGGCCGGTGAGATTGCCCCTGCTAATGAACTAAAGATTTCAGTGCCCAATCCGCTCACGCAAGCATTGCGCAGCAAGGACATTCAATTTTCCATCATACTCAGCCTAGTTAGTTGTACCCTCACTACATTGTTCTCACTGTGGGTTGCTGTGCCCATCGGCTACGTGATGAGCCGCTACGAGTTCCGTGGTAAACCACTCATCGACACGCTGCTTGATATTCCGATTGTCCTGCCTCCGCTCGTCGTGGGTCTCAGCCTGCTCATCCTGTTTCGTTATATGCCTGATTGGTTGAGTGACGCGGTTGTGTACAAATGGCCTGCAGTTGTGTTGGCGCAATTCATGGTGGCATGCGCGTTTGCAGTGCGGACAATGAGAGTGACATTCGACCAAATCCCGCAACGATACGAACAGGTTGCTTTAACACTTGGCTGTAATCGGCAAAAGGCATTCTGGCGCGTTATTATGCCGCAAGCCAAAGGTGGACTGTTGGCGGCCGGTACGCTTGCGTGGGCGCGAGCGCTGGGGGAATTTGGCCCCATCCTTGTCTTTGCCGGTGCCACGCGGCAGAAAACAGAGGTCCTTCCCACTAGTGCCTTCCTCGAGTTGCAGGCTGGGCGAACGGAAGGCATGCTTGCGGTCTCCCTCATTATGATTGGCGCAGCCGCCATTGTTTTTATTCTGGCTCGTACATTAGGCATGAAGCGTATCTTTGCATGATCACCCTCAATAACATTGCTCTTCGTCAAGGCAGTTTTGAGCTTAATGGTATCGACCTCGAATTGAATGCTGGTGAATACGGTGTGCTCATGGGGGGGAGCGGTTGTGGTAAGACGACAGTCCTTGAGGCCATCTGCGGTCTAAGAAAAATATGTGCTGGGTGCATTATCCTCGGTGAACGCGATGTCACTTTGCTGCCTCCTGCTGAGCGTGGCATTGGGTATGTGCCCCAGGATCGCGCACTGTTTCCCACGCTGATGGTTCGTGAGCAACTGGCCTTTTCCCTCATACTTCGCAAGTTGTCGCAAAATGATATCGCCACCCGGGTTGACGAACTTGCCAGGTTGCTGGGCATCATTCATCTCCTTGATCGTGACTCTGGGAATCTTAGTGGCGGCGAGGCTCAACGCGTCGCCCTCGGGCGTGCTCTTGCTCATCGCCCTGATGTCCTTTGCCTTGACGAACCTCTCTCCGCGCTCGATGAAGAATTGCACGAGGAAATGTGTCAACTCCTTGAGCGTGTTCATTGCGAAACTGGGGTTACCATTCTCCATATCACCCATAGTCCCAGTGAGGCAAAACGGTTGGCTGGTTGCCACTTCCGGATGGTTGATGGCAAAGTGGAGCGCGAAAAAAATCCGTAATGATGGGGTGTGCTTCAGTGCCACAAGCTTGCTCTTTTTAGATCAATAAATGCCTAACAACGAATCATTGCCAGAATTGACTGCCCACGAGCAGGAGGTTTACTCTTGGCAGACTACCATCGAGGGCTTCGGCGAAGCAGGCCAACGGCGGCTTAAGGCTGCCGGCGTGATGGTCAGTCGCATCGGTGGGTTGGGGGGATTAGTTGCTTACGAGTTGGCGGCGGCGGGCATTGGTAAGCTTGTTCTGGCTCACGGTGGTAACCTCCGTCCGTCGGACCTCAACCGCCAGCTCTTGATGTCCCACGACGCGCTGGGTTCGTTGCGGATGGAATGCGCGGTGCGGCGCTTGCAGGACTTAAATCCGCGTCTAGAGATAATCTCGCTGCCGGAAAATGTGAATGATTCCAATGCCGCTGAACTTATTGGTCAAGTAGATGTGGTGATTGATTGTGCTCCGCTGTTTGAAGAACGTTTTTTTATGAACCGTGAGGCGGTGCGACAGGGAAAACCGCTGGTTGAATGTGCGATGTTTGAAATGGAGGCGCACATCACGAGTTTCAAGCCGGGTGTCACGGGTTGTTTGCAGTGTTTGTATCCTGAGAAACCAGACTATTGGCAGCGACGTTTTCCGGTCTTTGGCGCGGTGTCCGGCATGGTCGGTTGTCTGGGTGCAGTGGAGGCCATAAAAATCATCTCTGGCCTTGGCCAGCCGTTGTATGGTCGGTTATTGACCTGTGATTTAAAATCAATGAAATTCAATCAGGTTCGGCTTCGCCCGAGGCCCGACTGCCCAGTGTGCGGCGAAACACAATGAAAAAAACTGCGATCATCCTGTCTGGCTTGCTGATGATGGAGGCGCTAGCCTGCCGGTTCAACGTTCGAGACGTTGGTTTCGTGGATCTGGACTCTTCTGTGTACAAGCTATTTTTGTTCGTTCCAAACGACACACCGCCTGCAGATATTGACTCTCTAAAGTCCATTGCCTTCGCAACGTATCTCGACTCCAACGTGAAAGCAGGAGTATTAACTTATGACTCAGCAGATAAGGTCGGGATCGGGAAATTTCTCCCACAGATTAGGGATCGAGCACAAGCAGTGCTTGTTTCGCCTGATGAAAAGCGCACCGTATCCGTAGAGATTACCTCTAAAGATCAACCCTTGTCAGTTTCCGCATGGGATGGTCTCGAGTCAGTGTTCGATTCGCCGCGTCGTAATGCGGTGCTTTCTAAGGTTTATGAACGCTACGGTGTTGTGCTCATTGTTGAGGGTGAAAACGTCAGTGAGAATATGCGGATCCGGAAAATGGCCGAATCGGTGGTGAAGTCCATCACAGGCAAGATGGACAGGCTGGAAAAGGAAATCAGTGAGCCACCCGTGATTGAGTTAATCACGGCCAAGGAGTTTGCTGGCGAGAAAGCCTTTCTCTGGAGTTTGGGCATTACGGAGACATACGAGACACCACAAGTCGTTGTGCTTTACGGGCGTGGCAGAATTATTGGTCCTGTGCTCCATAATGAGCGCCTTGATGAACGCGCGCTGGAAGCGATCGTCAATACTATTGGCCTCAACTGCGAATGTGGACTTGATAGGAAATGGATGCAGGGACAAATGATTCCATTGAAATGGGATGATGATGTTCAGAAGCGTATAGCGAAACAGTTAGGCTTCGACCCTGAGAGCCCGGCTATTCGGCTGGAGATGAGCCAGATCCTGTCCAAGGGAGGTAAGGGGCAGGGCGCCAACCGGCAAATGCCAATCGGCGGGACACTGGATGAGCTTTTAATGGGCTATCGTGAAGGCGCGCTTACTGCTGTAGCAACTACTCCTGAAGAGAAGTCTTTAAAAGTAACTGAGCCACTTGGATCGGTTCAAGCAAAACCCCCGCCCCCCCCCCCTCCGTCACCAAAACCTCAGGCCAGCTTTTCTATTTTTGGGTGGGTATTAATGGGTGGCCTGCCGGTATTCATCGTGGGTGGGTTGATTCTTCTTCTTGGTCGTAAACACGATTCATGAATTCTTTCACATTGATTATTAAGGAAATGGGGCATCGTGCGGGGAATGCTGTGCTCAGCCTGATGGCGGTAACTGTGGCGGTGGGGTTTGCCGTGCTGTTTTTCAGTGCCAGCGAGGGTGCGCAGCGTGAGTCGGCTCAGATAATGGGCAATATGAACACCACCGCCGATGAGATCTCCAAATCTACGCAGAAAAAAACCAAGCGCATTCAGCGTGACTTGGGGCAAAACCTACGGATCGTTTCCAAAAAAACGGACCTCGCACATTTTTGGGACGAAGGCTTCTCGCGAGAATTCTTTCCCGAGACATGGATTCAGCAATTCACCAACGTGACCGAGGAAATTAATTATTCGCACCTGTCTGCTGTTCTTAAATGGAAGATCAAATGGCGAGAAGGGCCGGCAATGATTTATGGTTTGGCCCCGCGTGAGGTTGCGCCGCCTGGTCGAAAAAAACCCATCATGATCACCCCTGTGAAACAAGGGACTGTTCTTCTGGGCAGGACGCTGGCGGAAGTTCATAAAGTTAAACGCGACGACGCTGTGACAGTTAAGGACGGGCAATTTATGGTGGCACGCGTGTTGTCTGAAAAGGGTAGTGCGGCGGAGATTCGCATGTACATGCACCTTGCTGATGCCCAAGCGTTGCTGGGTAAAGAGGGGTTTATTAATGAAATTCAGGCACTCGATTGTTATTGTGCTGATGAAAATCAAGATACACTGGCATTGTTGCGTAAACAGTTGGGACCTATCTTGCCCGAGGCTCACGTTTTTCGGATGAAGGACATGGCTGAGGCTCGTGAGCAGCAACGGCGACTAATGGAAGCTCAACTGGGAAAGGCCATGCCTAGCGTTTTGAACAAGGCCACAAAATCCCAGCAGCAGAATCTTAATCAGACCTTTGGCAGGTTGCTGCCTGCTGTCATTCTCGTGTGTGGCCTTTGGATTGCTGCACTGGCCATGCTCAACACTCGTGATCGTCGGCAGGAGATTGGTGTGTTGCGCGCGCTGGGGCAGGGTGGGGGGCGCATTGCGCTGCTCTTCATTGGCAAGGCGGTGGTGATAGGCCTCCTTGGAGCTTTAATTGGCTATGCCATTGGAGTCGGCTTTGCACTCCAGTTTGGCCGCCTCCAATTGACGCAAGATCAGCTTGGCTGGAATTTATCACTTCTTGGTGGGGCGCTGCTACTCGCGCCGGCCTTTGCGGCGGTGTCGAGTTTCATCCCGGCCATGCTTGCTGTTACCCAGGACCCCGCAGATACACTGCGGCACGATTGATGATTGCCTGCGAACAAGTCACCAAACGTTTTGGAAGCGTTACTGCACTGGCGCCGTTTAATTTGTCAGTGGATGTTGGCCAATTTATCGCGATTAAGGGTGCCAGTGGCAGTGGCAAGACGACACTGCTGCTTACTCTTGGCGGCATGCTTCGCCCTACGGAGGGCACGGTCCTTTTTGATGGTGGAGACCTTTATGCCAAATCTGTCCCTGAGCGTGCTGACTATCGGGCGCAGGAAGTGGGGTTTGTCTTTCAGATGTTTCACCTCGTGCCTTATCTCGGGGTGGAGGAAAATGTGCGACTTGCCGCGCGCAATGGTTCGGTGACGCAACGACCCCGCGAATTACTCGAACAATTTGGGTTGGGCCATCGCCTAACGCACACGCCCGGGGAGCTAAGTGCGGGCGAGCGGCAGCGTGTGGCCCTCGCGCGGGCATTGGTCAATGAGCCGCGCCTCATCCTCGCCGATGAACCCACAGGTAATCTTGATCCAAAAAACGACCAACAAGTGTTTGAGCATTTGTCGGAGTTTCACCGCGGAGGAGGCACGGTGGTCGTGGTGACGCACGGTACCACGGCGGATGAGTTTGCCGATCGTATTGTGAATTTAAATCCCCCCTCATGAGTATTTTAAGATTTCTATTTTTGTTCGTTGGTTTTTGTGTGAGCGCGGCCGATTGGCCAACTTATATGGGTGATGAGGCACGCAGTGGTGTGTCCACTGAACATCTTAAACTCCCCTTGGAACAATCATGGATTCACCAGCCCCTGCACGCCCCGCGTCCTGCATGGCGTGGCCCTGCCAAGCGTGACATGTACAACAAGGTGGGTGTTCTGAAAAACCGGCAGATGTTTGACCACGCATTTCACGTTATTGCAGATTCCAAACATGTTTATTTTGGCTCCTCTGCCGATGATCAAGTTCACTGTTTAGACCTCAATTCAGGTGAAGAACGATGGTCCTTTTTTACTGAAGGACCGGTGCGTTTTGCGCCTACCTTGCATAACGGTCGCCTTTTCGTAGGTTCCGATGATGGCCATGCCTACTGTCTTTCGACTGACGGGGAATACATATGGAAAAATCTTTTGGCACCCCGTGATTATCGCATCGCCGGAAACAATCGCATCATCTCCGCCTGGCCATTGCGGACAGGCATCCTCGTCCGGGATGGGATTGCCTATGCGGGTGCGGGAATGTTCCCTAAGGAAGAGGTGTATCTCATGGCACTTGATTCAGTGAATGGCAAACTGAAATGGAGGGAAGGACAGAAGGAATGGCCTGCCCAAGGGTATTTGCTGCTTTCAGAAAGTCGTGTGTTTGTCCCCACTGGGCGAAGTAATCCCATCGTATACAATCGTAACAATCATGAACGCGACAAAGGCGCCGAAAAAGCCCTCGCTGGTACGAGAGATGCATTTACCTTGATCAAGTGGAATGGCAAACCCCAGCCGAACCAACGCCAGAGTGGGCGGGTTCTCGGTTCAGTAGAGGGTGAAAAGCAGGATTCCTTCGCTACCTTTACCGGTAACCACATGATTGTAGCTGATGGTAAATCTTATCTACAGGCAAACGGTGAATTAAGTGTTCTTGATCGCATGCGCTATCGCAAGCTGTTGACTGTCTATAAAGCGCAAGCCAAGAAGGAGGCTGGACTGAAAAAAGAACGTGACCAGTTGAAAGCAAAAAAATCACCAGGGCTGCCCAAAGTGGAAAAGGAATACAAAGCATCATCAGATGCATTGAGAAAAATTCGGGCAGATATAGAGAAATGTGTGCTTTGGCGAACACCGTGCGACCAACCCTATGCGCTGATTCTGGCCGGAGACATACTTTTTTCAGGAGGCAATAATGAAGTTGTTGCTTATTCTGCAAAAAATGGGAAGAGAACCTGGAGTGCCCCGGTCAGCGGAAATGCGCTAGGTATTGCGGCAGCCCATGGCCGACTTCTGGTGAGCACAGACAAAGGGACTATTCACTGTTTCGGAGCAAAATGAAAAAACTCATAGCCATCCTACTTCTGCCCAGTTTGAATCTTCACGCAGCCGAGGAAGGCCTGTTGCATCAGTGGCGATTTGACCAAGCGAAGAATGGAGCCGTCGCCGCAAAGGTTGGGGCTCCGGCAAAGTACAGCGGCTCGGCCAATCTGAAAAAAGAGGGTGGCTTGAGCTGGTTGCAACTCAAAGGCGAAGATAGGCGCAGTTGGGTGACTGATGATTTTAATACGGTTAAGGTGCCTCAAAAATCCATTACCGTGGAAGCTTGGGTAAGCCCGGCACATCCAATGCAGTGGGGAGGTATTGCTGGAGTTATTCAGGATAATGGACCTTACGAGCGAGGTTGGCTACTTGGCTACGATGAGAGCCGTAAGTTCTCCTTTGCTTTGGCCAGTGAGAGGCACAAGCGCTTGACGTATCTAAAGGGCACCACAGATTTTAGAGACAACCTGTGGTATCATGTGGTTGGGACTTATGATGGCAACACCTTGCGGGTATTTGTTAATGGCAAACTGGAGGCTTTGGAGGAAAGTCATTCAGGCCCGATAATCTATCCACCGAAAGCAACGTTTGAACTGGGAAGCTACAGGGATGAAAATGAAAACCATCGGGGGACTATCAGTCTGCATGAGATTTCTATTTACGAGCAGGCCCTCAGTCCGGAGGTTATCGCCAAGAGATTTGCCGCCCGCAAAAGTGAATTTCCATTGCCGCCTGAGCCTTTACGATTTGTTTCCTTGCCTCAGTTGAGATGGAATAAACGGGATACCCTCCAGTTAGAATGGAGGTTGCCTGAAGCGTTGCCGGTGGAAATTTCGTGGTGGCGTGCCGACGGTACGGGGCTAAGAAAAATACCGGTTAAGGCGAGTAAAAAGGGGGTAGCCCTTATCGATCAACTGAAGCCACAAGAAGAATACCTTTATCGCCTCACTGCTCGAAATAAAGCCGGCACGGAATTTGCCAGTAAGGAGTACAAGTTTGACACCTCCTTTTACTACCGCCTTGCTTCAAAGCCTCAAAAGCCCAATCCATTTGCCGGGGACGGGAAGATGAAGGCAGCCCAGTCTGCCGCCCAACATATTCTCAGGCAAAGCGGTATCAATCAGGGTTACGCGCTCATTCTTGGAAGTGCAGGGGGACGGCTGGCTTGTGAATTAGCCAGACAAACAGAATTGCAGGTGGTGGTGGTGGAGCCGGACGAGACCAAGGCAAAGGCTGCTCGAAGGGCCCTGACTTTGGCTGGTTTATACGGTGTGCGCGCGAGCGTTCACCAGTGCGATTTGAATGATCTGCCTTATGGACCCTATTTTGCCAACCTGATTACCTCGGGAAGTTTGCTTACCGAGGGGAACCTGCCCGGCCAGGATGCTTCCCAGTTAATGCATGTGCTGCGACCCGCTGGAGGCGTTGTCATGATGGGACACATGAGCGGCAAGCTGAACAAACAATCCCTTCAGGATTGGTTTATGAAAGGGGAAGCTCAATGCACAGTTTCTGATGTCAATGGCGGACTATGGGCCCAGCTAAAACGACCCAAACTGGATGGTGCCGGGGACTGGACCCATCAGTATGGTTCGGCTGACAATACAACCAATAGTCGTGATGACCTCGTGAAAGGAGAGATGGGGATTTTATGGTGGGGCGAACCCGGCCCGCGCCCCATGCCCGACCGGGGAGGGCGCAACCCTGCTCCGCTCGCTGCCAATGGGCGTATGTTTGTTCAGGGTGATCGTGTACTGTTCGGTCTGGATGCCTACAATGGGACGGTATTGTGGACATTTTTCTCACCGGAAATGCGCCGCTCGAACGTGCCGCGTGATGGATCCAACATGGTGGCGACAGATGACACTCTCTATATTACAATTGGCGGAGAGTGTGTCGCATTGGATGCACAGACGGGAAAAAGGAGGATGTCGGTAAAGGTTCCGCAAGGCAGGCATGTGGGGTGGCTTTCTGCAAGCAATAAGCAGCTGCTCACCACCACGGTAAAGGCTGGATCGGGCTATAAAGCCGACGATGGCGAGTGGTACAATGATGCGTCAGTCGATCACGTAGCTCGTCTGGTTTCTGGCTCACTTGTAAGTCATGATTCGGATACCGGTAAAAAACAATGGGCCTATAAAAACGGTTCAGTGATGAACTCGACCATAACTGTTGCTGGGGATATCATCTATTTTGTTGAGAGCCGGAATGCAGAATTGAATCAATCAGCGAACAGTCGGATTGCTCCGGCAAAATTGACAGCCCAATATCTTGTAGCCTTAAACCGTATTAGCGGTGAGAAACTTTGGGAAAAATCCGTGGATTTTTCACAGTGCAAAAATATGCTCTACCTCGCACACGCTGATGGCACATTGATTGTCACAGGCAGCGAAGACATTAAATTCAAATACAGGAATAAAGATATAAGTAAAAAATTTTACCACATTTATGCTTACGACGTTAGTTCGCCAGGGTTGCGCTTTGGCACAGAAAACCCGATTGTGCCCAAGCTCTGGCAAACAGACCAAACCCCAGAGGATTACCGAGAATCTGAACAATCCAGAAAAAAACTCGATAGAAACAGTCATCATGGCGGACATTTACAGCATCCTTTGGTGGTTGGGCAAAGGCTGTTTTCAGACTGGCGCGCATTTGACCTGCGTAGCGGAAACCTTTTGAAAGACATCACAGTACCCCCCAGGCGCGGTTGTGGAAATATGGCTGCCAGTAATCACCTTATGTTTTACCGAAACCATTCCCAAGAAATATGGGATTTCAATGCCAAAACCAAAAAACCGAAACTGACATCACTTCAGGGCTCTCGCAGTGGATGTTGGTTGGGTATTATTCCGGCGCAAGGATTGATGTTGGCCCCCGAAAGCAGTGGGGGTTGCTCTTGCCTGAAGGAGGATATAACAATCCAAACCTCAGCTGCATGGGTGCCGCTTTCGGCTTTGAGGAAGCCCGAGAAATAATTAGCTCAAAACCTCTTTCACCACCTTGCCGCCGATGTCGGTCAGGCGGTAGTCGCGGCCCTGGTAACGGTAGGTAAGCCGCTCGTGGTTGATACCCAAAAGATGCAGGATTGTGGCGTTGAGATCATGGACATGGACTGGATCCTTGGCGATATTGTAACACCAGTCATCAGTCTCGCCGTGGGTGATGCCGCCCTTCACGCCGCCACCGGCAAGCCACATGCTAAAGCAGCGGGGATGATGGTCGCGTCCAAAGGTCTTGGCGTTGCCGCCCTGGCGGTAGACCGTTCGACCAAATTCCCCGCCCCAAATGATGAGGGTATCCTTGAGTAGCCCACGTTCCTTGAGGTCCATCACCAGCGCGGCGCTGCCCTGGTCGGTTTCCTTGATTATCTTCGGGTGCCGGCCGGGAATGTTGCTGTGATGATCCCAGCCGCGATGATAAAGCTGGATAAAACGAACATCGCGTTCACATAAACGACGCGCCAAAAGGCAGTTGGCTGCATGGGTGCCGGGAATGCGGGCATCCTCACCGTAAAGTTTAAAGGTGCTTTCAGGCTCCTTGGAGAGATCGGTAAGGTCAGGCACACTCATCTGCATGCGGTGGGCCATCTCGTAGGCGGCGATGCGGGTATTGATTTCTGGGTCCCCTGTCTCGGTCCGGCGCAGTTCGTTCAATTCAACCAGCGAATCAAGGAGTTGCCTGCGTCCCTTGGGCGTGTCGCCGGTGGGATCCTTTAAATAAAGTACCGGGTCGCTGCCGGAACGAAACTTGACGCCCTGATGGTTGGAGGGAAGAAAACCGCTCCCCCAGAGGCGGGCATAAAGTGGCTGGGCCTGCATGTCGGTGCATTTACTGAGCAGCACAACATAGGCGGGTAGATCCTTGTTCGCGCTGCCCAAGCCGTAACTGGTCCACGCACCAAAGCTCGGTCGGCCCGGTTGCTGGTGGCCGGTCTGGAAGAACGTCATCGCCGGGTCATGGTTGATGGCCTCGGTGTGCATGGAGCGGATGAGGCACATCTCATCAACAATTTTCGCGCACCAGGGCAAAAGGTCGCTTAACTGCATGCCCGATTGTCCGTGCGGGCGAAAGGGAGCAAAGGACTTGGCGGCCGGAAAGCTTTTCTGGCGGGAGGTCATTCCGGTAAGGCGCTGGCCGCGGCGGATGGAATCAGGGAGATCTTTTCCGTTGAGCTTCTCCAGCGATGGCTTGTGGTCAAAGAGGTCCACCTGCGAAGGGGCTCCGCTTTGGAACAGGTAAATTATCCGCTTTGCCTTGGGCGCAAAATGCGGCACGCCCGGCAGCCCGGAAAGAAGATCAGGAAGCTTGGGCCTGGCGAACAGGTTCTCGTTGAGCAACGAAGCCAGGCCAATTCCGCCGATCCCCGTGGCGGTGCGCCCGAAAAAGTGACGCCGATTGATTTCGAGTGGGTTCATGTCAGTTTTTCGAGATCGTTTCACTCAGGTTCAGTAACGCACGCGCCACCGTGGTCCATGCGGCCTGCTCCGGTTCCGGCAGGTTCGGATTTTGATTGGATTCCCCAACCGAAAGCACCGCTTGGGCAGCTTTTCCATCCCCACTGTATAAATCGAGCCGCTCCTGAAATAACCGGTGGAGCACGGCCTTCTCTTTTTGGTTTGGCAGACGTGAAGTGGCAAGGCGAAACCCGTGGTTGATGCGTTCCTCAGCATTTTTTGAGGCAGCCATCATTCGTTGGGCAAGATGGCGGGCGGCCTCGACGAACTGCGGATCGTGCAGCATCACGAAGGCCTGCAGGGGCGTATTGGTCCGTGAACGGCGCACCAGGCAAAACTCGCGTTCAGGCGCATCAAAGGTGGCCATTGAAGGAGGGGGCACGGTGCGTTTCCAGTAGGTGTAGAGGCTGCGCCGGTAGAGGTTGTCGCCTTTGTCCTGTTTGTAGGTGCGCGAGTAGTTGGGGCGGTTGTTCAATTCCATCCAGAGCCCCTTGGGATGGTAGGGGAAAACACTTGGGCCACCTGTTTTCTCCACCAGCAGGCCGCTGAGTGCAAGGGCGTTGTCCCGTACTATCTCTGCATCAAGACGATGCCTTGGGCCGCGGGCCAGCAGCAGGTTTTCCAAATCGCGCGTCATTAACTCGGGTGATGAATTGGAACTTTGGCGGTAGGTGGCGCTGGTAACGATTAATTTCAGCAACTCCTTCATGTCCCAACCGCTCTCCATGAAATGAACAGCGAGCCAGTCAAGCAGCTCGGGATGACTGGGCCAGTCGCCCTGGGCGCCGAATTCCTCGGTGGTTTTTACGATGCCAATCTCGAAAAGTCGTTGCCACTGTCGGTTAACCGCCACGCGGGCAGTGAGCGGATGATTCTTACTGACCAACCAACGTGCTAGACCAAGCCGGTTCATGGGCGATTCCTTGGGCATGGGCGGAAGAAATGCCGGAGTACCTGCAGTAACCTCCTCCCGTTTCTTGTCGTATTGGCCGCGGTAAAGCAGATGGGTTTTGCGCAGGCTGGGCATGTCCTGCATGATCATGGTGGAGACTCCCTGACCCTGCAGGCGTCTTACCTCAGCAGACAGTGAATCAACCTCAGACTGCAGCATCCGCAACTTGAGTGGCGCAGCGCTCTTGAGAAAATGAGAGCGAAGGCGTTGTTTCTGCTGGGGAGTCCGCTTGGCCACTGGCAGGCCGGCAATCTGCGGGATGCTCTCGGCCGATGTTAACTGGGGATCAACATCCTTGGTGAGGGCCAAACGAAAACGGCCAATCGAATGAATACTCCCAAATTGAAACTGCAAGCGAATCGTTAAATCTGTGCCCGACTCAAAACCAAAAGCTTTATTGGCAATAAACAAGGCCATTCGGTTTTCTTTCCTGGTCGGTCCATCCACAGCCCAACCGGTACCCTTGTTGCCATCGATAGTGGTGGCGATGTTATAGTTTTTCTGGGAATAGTCAGCCGCTGCACGCTTGAATTGTATGCGCTGCAGTTTTCCTTCCCCCGAGGCAGGGGTGATTTCTGCTTCAAATTCGCCCAAGACAAAATTGGAATTAAAAGCCCGGCCGGGTCCATTATGGGGGAGACTTGGATGGGTTAAACATTCCAAACGGATGGCAGTAATTCCTGACTCCTTTGTTTTAAGTTTTATCGTATAGGTTTCACTGGCAGGTGAATTGCCTCCCACAAGCGTTGAAGTATCGGGCAACTCTTTAAACGTTGTGCCCTTGCCGCCGGTTACCTTTGTTGGTTTTATAATCTTCCACCCGCTCCGATCTGTTTTCGGTTTAAGGGCGGCTTCCCATTTGACCTGGGCAGCGGCAATGACCTTTTCCTGCGCTTTTAGTTTCCCTTCAGCCGCCAGCAATTTTGTTTTCGCCTCTTCCACGCCTTTGGGGGGCACCTTAACCCTCGGATTAAATCCGCTGTTGCCCTTCTCGGGCACCTGATTGAAGAAGGCGAAAAACTGGTAAAACTCCTTTTGCGGCAGGGGATCGTACTTGTGCTCATGGCACCGCCCACAAATGAATGAAAGCCCCATCCAGACCTGCGCGGTCGTGGTCACGCGGTCCATGACATACTCGGTGCGGTATTCCTCATCAATCACCCCGCCCTCAATGGTGATGGGGTGGTTGCGGTTGAAGCCGGTGGCAATTTTTTGGTCGAGCGTGGCGTTGGGCAAAAGATCGCCGGCAAGCTGCTCGATGGTAAACTTATCAAAGGAAAGGTTCCGGTTGTAGGCACTGATCACCCAGTCACGCCAAGGCCACATGTCACGGTGGGTATCATACTGGTAACCATTGGTATCGGCGTAGCGGGCAGCATCCAGCCAGTAACGCGCCATGTGTTCGCCATAACGCGCCGAGCCAAGCAGACGGTCGACGACTTTTTGGTAGGCATCAGGAGAATCATCGGCAAGGAACGCATCCAGTTCAGCCAGCGAAGGCGGCAACCCTGTCAGGTCAAAGGAGACACGCCGCAAAAGCGTGGCCTTGTCAGCTTCAGGCGATGGATTCAGTCCTTCATCCTCTAGCCGTTTCAAAATAAAATGATCAATCCCATTACGCGGCCAAGTGGCCCTTTTCACCTTGGGAAGCCCCGCGGCTTGGGGTGCGGCATAGGACCAGTGCTTCTCATATTTCCCGCCTTCCTTCACCCATTGCTTCAGCAGTTCAATCTGCGCCTTGGAAAGTTGTTTGTTGGAATCCTCCGGGGGCATGCGGTCATCTGCATCAGTGGTGACAATCCGGTAGATAAGCTCACTCTCCTCGAGGTTGCCCGGCACAATGGCGCGTTCGCCCGACTTGAGTTTCATCCGTGAACCGGCCTCCTCATCCAGTCTCAGCCCCCCCTCACGCTTCTTGGGATTGACCCCGTGGCACTGGTTGCAGGTATTGGCCAGGATGGGGCGGATATCACGATTAAAACCAACGGGTGCGGCTGGGGCTGGGAAAGCGCACGCAGCCAGCAACATGAAAAAGCACAACGGCCTATAAAGTGAAAATTCCATTATGATTCCAGACGCAGAAGATAGCCGACAACTTCATTGTTTC
>CAZTTU010000049.1:0-17232 GCA_964616045.1 uncultured Verrucomicrobiota bacterium
CTGCGTGAATTGTTTCCTGAAAACGGCATATTTACCGCCGGGCACCGGTCCAATGACAAAATCAGGCGGAGCCGCCTGGGCTAAAATTGCAAGCAGGCAGGCGGGAACAATCAGTCGATTTATCATGGACCAAACCTGCACTTTCTGGAGATTTTTTGGAATGAAAATGTAACCTAATGCTGCAATCTGATGTACAATCTGATAAACACAGTGCCAAGCTCAAGCGCAGCAAAAATCAACTCGATCTGATCATCAAGAAATGAAAACAACACTATCACTCAGCTTTATCGGCATGGGGGTTCTTTGCCTCACAGGCTGCGAGCAATTTCACCAGTTTCAGTTGGACGAACGCAACCGAGAAGCCAAAGAGTACAAGGAACTGAATCTAATCACTCAAAACACCAACTTCTTGGCGAACCTGCCCGAGCCGAAGCCTGCGTCGAAAGCTCCCACAGTTAAAACCACCAACCAGGTGAACTGGATTCCACTTTTCAACGGCAAGGATCTAACCGGCTGGGAGGAAACGGACTATGCCGGACGCGGCAAAGTATTGGTAAAGGACGGCGAACTGCACATTGAGAACGGCCTTGTCATTACCGGCGTCAATTTTACCAACAAGACCATCCTGCCAAAGACCAATTATGAGATCACCTACCAAGCCAAGAAGGTTAACGGCAATGACTTTTTTGCCCTGCTCACCTTTCCTGTGGATGAGAAGCACGCCTCATTTGTCACGGGCGGCTGGGGTGGTGCCGTCACTGGAGTTTCCAGTATCAACAGCATGGACGCCTCGGAGAATGACACCACCCTTTACCTTAAGTACAATAAGGACCAGTGGTACAATTTTCGTCTGCGTGTCACGCCCGAAAACCTCAGCGTATGGATGAACCCCAAGGAGCATCTCATCCCGCTTAAAGCCACTGTCGCCAGCATCGTTAAGGAATATCAGGAAGAAGCAGCCGAGGCCGGTCAGGAGCTCAACCCCAAGCAGGCCGAGGCGGCATTGCGAAAACTCAACCCCAACCTTGATGCGAATATCCCTGCCCGCGACACCATTTATTTCCCCGGTGAGGCCCAGATCATTGATGAGAATATCAAGGATAAGGTAGTGGAAATGCGCCCCGGAGAAATCGAACTCTCCGCCCCACTGGGTTTTGCCACTTTCCAAAGCTACGGGGTAATTCGAAATATACGGCTGCGCAAACTACCTCCAACTCCGGCTAAAAAGAAACCCGAGAAAAAATAGGCATACGTGATTATGAAACTCACCTTCATAGGTTTGTTGGCTTTATGTCTGTGCCTGCCGGCGGTTGGTGCGGAAGAGGTAAAGTCGCCAACCGTAAAAGATTATTGGCCGGGCTGGCTGGGACCCAAGCGTAATGGTTGGGTTAGCGGCTTCCAACCGCCGAAGCAGTGGCCGGAGAAATTACAGCAGATGTGGCGGGTCAAGGTTGGGGCTGGCTACGGGTCCCCGCTCGTCGCCAATGGCCGAGTCTACCAGCATGCCCGTCAGGGTGAGGATGAGGTGCTATGGTGCATTGATCTTAATACCGGCAAAATCAAGTGGCGCCGTAAATACGCCACACCATTCAAAATTGGAGGTGGTGCGGAGAGTCATGGTAAGGGGCCAAAATCCTCGCCGGTGTTTGCCGATGGACGGGTGTTTGTGATGAGCATTACCGGGGTTCTTTCCGCATGGGATGCAGCTTCAGGCAAATTACTCTGGCGGCGCGGCTATAGCTCGCGTTTCAAAAAGAGCCATCCCTTCTGGGGATCATCGAATTCCCCGATCGTCGACGGGAAACGGGTTATCGCACACTTCGGTAATGACAAGGAAGGACTACTAGCGGCGCTGGATGTTGAGACCGGAAAAGAGGTCTGGATTCAGGGCAAGGACGGCACCTGCTACTCCTCACCGCTTCTGGTGAATCATCTGGGCATCCGGCAAATCATTGAGTGGAATCATCGGGCGCTTGTCGGTGTGGATAGCAGATCGGGACGGCTATTGTGGGAATTCCCTTTCCCGCACACGAGCCACAACCAAAACATGCCAACCCCTGCCTTTCACAAGGGCCGGATCTTGCTGGGAGGAGAAAACCGTGGCGTGCACAGCCTGGAGCCGAAACTGAAGAATGGAGCCTGGTCGGTTACCTCCCATTGGAGCCAAAGACAGGTCGCGCTGAACATGAGTTCGGCAGTGATGAATGGCGACCTGCTTTATGGCTTCTCCCATTTCGGCCGGGGACGCTTTTTCTGCCTCGACCCCAAGACGGGCAAAGTCTTGTGGCAGGGTCCGGAACGTACAGGGGAAAACGTAACGTTTCTGTCGATACCCGGGCACATTTTTGCTCTCTTAAACAATGGTGAACTCCAAGTTATCGCAGTTGGCCGTGATCGTTATGAGAAAGTCGCCTCCTGGCGCGTTGCCCAAACCCCCACCTGGGCCCCTCCTGTCCTGTTGCAAAACAAAATCCTGGTAAAAGACACAGAAACCCTGACCTCGTGGGAACTGGATGGCGTGGTATCAGACCGGTAAATTACAAAACCACCAAATCCAAAATTTCCCCCGGAAGAGCATTTACATCAGGGATAAGGCTGGTAGGATTGTGGCACTGAATTGGCGAAGACGGTGGCAACGCTGTCTTCACCGCCCAGACCCTCTCTGCCTCGCCCAAATTGGTGGAGAGGGTCACTCTTTCCCCATTCAGTATCCAGAAGAAGATTTACAGTAGCAATGAGTCTGGTAAATTGTGGCGCATGAGATACGCAATTCTACTCCCACTCTTTGCTGTGCTGATAATTTTGATCGGTTGCGGAAAAGATGAGGGGGAAGGATCAGGACAGCTTTTTAACCCCAACAACGCTGGTCACGTGGGGATGGAGAAAAAAGTCCGCACTAGAACCAGGAAGAAGACCGGAGATTTCACCAAGGACGACCTGAACAAAATCATTGCGCTCCAGCTTCCTGAAAGTCAGGTCGATGACCTAACGCCGTTGGCGAGCATGAAGCAACTGCAGATATTGATACTCAACAACAACCAGATCACTGATCTGAAACCACTGTCGAGTTTAAGCAACTTGAAACAACTGAATCTCTCCAACAACAAAATCACTGACCTGACGCCCCTGCAAACCCCAGCAATGGAGGGATTAACATCACTGAATCTTAGTAACAATCCCGGGCTAACCAAGGCCGAGATAGACCGGTTCATGAAGACCATGTCATATCTTAAGTTCCAGAAGCCCATGTTAGAGGGCGGACTCATCCACAACTCCAAATAAACCAAACCTGCGCGCTGCAATTCCAAAAGAACATGTATCGGGAATATAGGGTAAATAAGGTTTTGGGCATGAAACATGCGCTCACGGTTCTAGTGTTTGCGATGGGATTGCCTTGGTGTGGATGTTCGTCAATCACATCCAAAATCCCCAAGGTTTTGGGAAAAACTGAAAGCAAAGTGAAAATCCCATCAGCCCGGTTCACTGGAGCGCATGGCGAAGCAGTTGAGGGTGATGCCCGGGCGCAGTTTCGACTGGGAGAATGGTATCGAACCGGCGAAGAAGTAACACGAAACACCGCTCAAGCCTACGCATGGTTCACCATCTCTGCCCAAAATGGACATCCGCAGGCCAAAGCCCGGGTTCGGGCTGGATGGAATCGTGACACGATAGCACGAGGCAAAGAACTGGCTGAGATACTAATCGACAAATACCCGAACGCGTTGTTCGTCCCTTGACGCTTCCGTCCTCCTCGCCTTGTTATAACCGCTGCGCGTAGTGTACCTGTCTTGCGATTTCCTGAAAGCCGCTGGCCGGATAGAGCGTCTGCCCGATGGGGTTACTTTCCATCGTCTCGATCACAGCGTAAGCAAGGTTTTTCCCCCTGAAATAATCAAGCGCATGCTCAATGAGCGCACGGCCGATACCTTTTCCGCGCGCATCGACGGTCACTGCCAAGTTGGGGATACGGCCTTTGCCAGCCTCATGATCCAGAGTGGTACTAATGTAGCCAAGCACCTTGCTTTCCGCCACGGCTACAAATATACCCTCGGCATGCGCAGCAACATCATCATCAATGTGCCGAGCCTTGCGCCAGCGCCAGTCGTGCCCGGCTAATTCGCCGCCCAACTTTTCCTCCAGAGCATAATCCACCGACACACCGGCAAAACCCACCAACGTGATAGCCTTGATTGCCTCGAGGTCAGCAGGGTGATACGGACGAATACTGTAACTCATTGCAGTCGAGTACGCTTGCGAATAGCCTCCAGCGCGACTGAGGCTGCCTTAGCCACCGCGGCATCGGAGTCCTTGGTGGCCAAAGTAAGAGCCGGCGCACTCTTTCCGGTACCAAAAGCCGCGAGTAATCGGGAAGTCTCCATGCGCACTGCAGAATTCTTATTTTTCATCAATAACATTAGGTGCGGCTCAATGCCCGGCACTGCTCGCCCAAAGAACTGCAGGGCGTTCACAGCCGCGGCAATCTCAAGACCGTTACCCAAGTGCTGCGCAACCGGCCCCATCCCGCGCGGATCACGAAGGGACCCCAGTGCGTCAATCGCTGCCCAGCGCACAGTCATCTGCGGATCACTCAATCGGTCGATCAAAGCCGGAGTACTCGCCGCATTGCCCCAATTGGCCAGCGCGCGCGCAGCATCCCGGCGCATAAAAGGATCACTATCTCCCAGTATACCAACAAGGACAGTGACTACCTTGTCGCGCTGCGACGGCGGCACGCCGCGTGGCTCACCAACGACCAGTCGCGCCAATGCCCTTGGCCTACGGTCAGAAAGGCGCTGCTGTAAATCAGCCAGCAACGTTTTCATTTCGGCCGCGGCAATCGGCCGGCGCTCAGAGCGCGTGGCCGGCGCAGGCGGACGCAAAACCCTAGCCGCTTCATTATCAGAAAGCAATTGATAGGAAATCTTCAGCGGCACGGTACGTTCGCTCACTCCATCATGATCGGTGATGAACCCTTCCCACGCAAACTGCACCGGAATTCCTCCATTGTTGAAAGAAGTGTGGCCTGAGCCCTCTATCTGCACGCGTACACCGGAGGGGATGACACGGGTGCTCATGGTAAGGGTTTGGGCAAGAGCTCCAGAACTGCGCTGATAATTCACTGTCAGCAAGCCAGTTAACGGCGTTTTATCCAAACGCACCAAACGCCCGGAGTCGGGTAAAGAAACGCGGCGTTCGTGAACAATCTTAACATTTTCAACGGTGACCCATTTGGTCTCTGTTTCCGGTTCCAATCGATCAAGCACAAGTCGCGATGGGTCATTGAGATCAAAGACCCCCGAAACCAACCCAGCACGGGTAAGTAATTCGCCATTGGGGCGGAATACAACATCCACCGGTGACCGCGTTTTCCGGCCGACTTGTTTACCATCAAAAAATCGCCATCCCATCTGGAAAACACCAAAGGGCGGAAAACGGCGGCCACTTTTGGAATGCCGTTGCAAGACAGCAAAGTTGTAGCAACGCAGAGTGAACCCGTGCGGATTGGAGGCGCGACAAAGATACACCACATCTCCTCGTAGACTGGGTCGGCAACCTTCCTCAGCTGATTCGATGTTCACGCGGTAAACATACATGGTATCGCGCTGCCATGAGTACTGGGCTGGCACCCCAGGTGCAGCGGACCATGCAGTCAAACTGCATATCATGCCAATCATCCACGCAAAACGCATCTGCATGATCAACGCATGGCGACCCATGACTTAAAAGCGGAAGTTATTCGGGTTCACGCTTGCGGCAGGTCATAAAAATCTTACCATGCGGCATGCGCCGAATTTGCATGGTTCTGCTGTGGATGTTCACCTTGCCGCTAATGGCACTCGAAATGCGAGTGATTGATGCCAAAACTTATTATCTTGGCACACCAGGATTCCCAGAATGGGAGGAATTTGCAGGTAAAACCCCACACGGCCGGAGGCTGGACCTGAGGTTTGACGCTAAAGCCAACACCATCGAGCACACATTGTTCTTCCGCCAAAGACAGGTGAAATTTCGATGGCCGGTGCTACTGAACAACAAACGGATCGGCTGGCTTCAGGCCACCGACACACCACTCACACTAGCGCTGGCCATTCCCCCAAAGACACTGAAGAGAGGGAAGAATACGATCTCAATCGTAGCACCAAAAAGAACGGATGATATTGAAGTGGGAAATTTTAAAATCGCGGAAGCACCGGTGGTACAAACACTGGAGCAGGGAGCGATGTTTATCCGGGTTTTTGATGAGAACACCTCACCGGTGCCCTGCCGCATCACAATCACTGAACCGAATGGCACCTTGGCTGCAGTACGGGCAATGAGCCCGAAGCAGCCCTTGTCACTGCGACCGGGTGTAGTTTACACCAGTAATGGCAAAGCGAAATTAAATCTTCAACCAGGCAAATACACTGTGTACGCCTCGCGTGGTTTTGAATACGGCATTGACAAAAAATCCATCACGATTCCTGAGAAGAAACTTTTGCATGTGGACATGAAAATCCAGCGTGAAGTACCTACTTCTGGCTTGGTGGCGGTGGATTCGCACATCCACTGCTTGACCTATAGCGGTCACGGCGACTCCTCCGTGGAGGAACGCATGCATACTATCGCCGGCGAAGGCATCGAACTAGCGATCGCCACCGATCATAATCATCATACAAATTATCGGCCGACCATGAAGGCCACAGGTACATCGCGGTTTTTCACCAGCGTCATTGGCAACGAGGTCACCACCAAGACCGGCCATTTCAATGCCTTCCCCATCCAGGCGGGCAGCTCTGTGCCGGATTACAAACTGGGTGACTGGGCCAAGCTGATGACCTCCATGCGCACCACGCCGGGCGTGAGGGTGATCGTCTTGAATCATCCCCACAACACACACAGTGGGTTTCGAGCGTTCGCACCGGAGAATTTCAATCCCGTCACCGGCCGACATCTGCGGGGTGCATCCTACAGTTTTGACGCACTAGAGGTGGTAACCTCAGCCGCCATGCAATCAGATAACCTGCGCGTGTATTCCGATTGGTTTGCGCTTCTCAATCACGGGCACCGAATTGCGGGTGTTGGCTCCAGTGACACGCATGATGTGAGCCGCTTTATCCTTGGCCAAGCCCGCACCTACGTGGAATGCCCGGACACCAACCCCGCAAAAATAGACATTTCCAAGGCCTGTGACAGCTTTCAAAAAATGCGCGTTTACATCAGCATGGGACTGCTGGTGCGAATGCGAGTGGAAGACCAATTTACCGTAGGCGATCTGGCCACAGATCTTGAGGAACAGATGCGAATAAACCTGCGGGTGCTTGGCCCCTCGTGGACGAGAGTTGAAAAAGTCACGCTCTATGCCAATGGAAAGATGCTTGTCCAAAAAAAAATCATATCCAATGAACGTATTGAAAAAACCAACCTCACACTAAATCTACCCCGCCCAAAACACGACGTACACCTGATTGCCGTGGCTACCGGCCCGGGCATTCGCGCGCCGTTTTGGGAAAACCCACGATCCTATCAGCCCACCTCGCGCAAACACGAACCACTAGTGCAAGGCGCTACAAATCCCATCTGGATCGATGGCGATGACGATGGAAAATTTACCACTGCACGAGGCTATGCACAACGTCTGGTGAAATTCCACGGCAAAGACTTGCCCAAGCTATTGACGGCACTGGAACCTTTTGATCAGGCCGTAGCTGAACAAGCCGCCGAACTTTTGGTCGCAGCCGGTCAGGATGTGAGAAATGCTCGTTTTCAAGAACATCTCATTTCCGCCACACCTGCTACACGCGCGGGTTTCACCGCTTTTATTGCCACACTACCGCCCAAGACCCCATAGTCGGCCGTGCATTTGGGGCATTTGCGATTGCGGGATTTTCGAAACTACGGCCGGCTAGACGCCGACTTCGGGCCGGGCTTTCACCTGCTACTCGGCCACAACGGGCAGGGCAAGACCAACATTCTCGAAGCCCTGCACCTGCTCGCCACACTTCGCTCCTTTCGTGGTGTGGGCAGTGCCGTGATGGTACGCCACGGCCAACCCGGCTGGTTTGTGGGCGGACAGGTTGTCAGTGCCGGCACGCACGATGTGAAACTGTACTGGAGCCGCAGCGAACGCCAACTCAAACTCGATAATACACCTATAAAACGGCTAACCGACTACCTAGGCACACTACGAACGGTTGCCTTCTGCGACGAAGACCTCCAACTAGTCAAGGGTGTAGGGCGCGTACGCCGACGCTATCTGGATTTTCTCCTAACACAAACCATGCCGACATACCTGCCACTACTGCAGCGCTACACTTACGCGGTACGCACGCGCAATAAGCTGCTGAAAAAACGGCCTATTGACGAGGCAACACTTGAAAGTTTCACCGCCGAGGTCGTGAAGTTCGGCAACGAAATCATGCAACATCGACACATGTTGCAACCCAAACTGGCCCCGCACATCACTGCGGCACACCAACGCATCGCTCCTGCCGGAGAAGAGTTGAGCATTGAATATCGACCACGCGTGAAAAACGATTTTGCTGCCGAGCTGCTCCAAGTTCGCGACCGCGAACGATCTCTGGGCTCCACCATCCTCGGCCCCCACCGCGATGAACTCACGCTCCTGCTAAACGATCAAACCGCCGCCGATTATGCCAGCGAGGGTCAAAAACGCACCATCGCCATCGCCCTCAAGATGGCCCAAGTCGAGCACATCACCAAGATCCACGGCACCCCCCCCGTTCTATTGATTGACGATGTGATGGGTGAACTGGACAAAGAACGGCGACAAGGTTTTCTTCCTCTACTTGAGCAATGCGGCGAAGGCCGCGGGCAGGTGTTCATGACCTGTACAGAGGAAAACTGGCCACGGGAACTTGGCAGCAGCTTACAACGCTGGCATGTAACCGAGGGCCGTTTAACCAATGGTCAAAATGTATAGGCAAACAGCCTGAATACTCCATCTTTCTCCTGTCCTGTTATGTGGGCTATAGTAATGAGAGTATCAAAGATAATGACACATAATTTAATAGAGCAGGTGGCGAGTATTTATATTGACCTGATTATTGGCTCACACGGCCGCGGGAGGATGACCCACCGAGGGTGGGTAAATGGGCTGGAGCACCTCTTTTGGCTTGGCCATAAATGCCATGATCAAGGCAATACCATGCAGTAGCGAGCTAATCACCAGCGCAATCAAGAAGCCAAAGGCCTGATTGTGCGCGTCCGACAAGACATTCTCATCGATTGTAAACACTGAGATAAAGCCGATGAGATGCGCCAGAACCGAGATGCCAACGGCAACTGAAAGCAGCACCGCGCCTTTCTTTGCCTTCTCACCGCCGCCCAGCTTGGAAAAAGCCACGATCCCGCCAATCAAACCTATGATGGCTTGCAGCACGAGCCCAACCCCGGAGCATAGATTGGCAAACGCCAAGGTGCCCAGCGCAGAAGCCGTAGCCTTTAGCTCATCGTCCGAACGTGTCGATGAAGCCCCTCCACCGGGCGAAGAGTTGCTGGCTCCACTGGCAACTGCTGCGCAACTGCCTTGGCAACCGGCACAGGCAGCCTGACAGGCTCCTATGCCCAGACACACAACGCTACCGATAATAGCTAAAATCAGGATAGCAATTCTCATGGATGATTTGGGGAATCAATCTGAACTCAGTAAAGGGTTGCGGGTAAACATTCGGTTTGTCAATTGACAACTCTCCACGAGCATTTATGCCAACCAATCAGGAATGCACACACGAATAAAATCGATGAGCGGCCCGGGGAAGATTCCAAGGACGAGCGTGAAAAGCATCAGCATCAAGATCACCGCCGCTGATGGCCAACCGATTGGTTCCTTCCCTATCGGCCCGGCTTCCTCACTCACAAAAACCGCTTTCAGCACTTTCAGATAATAATAAAGCGCCACCACGCTGAATCCAAGACCGATAGTCACAAGCCAATAGAGGCCTTCACTCCAATACCTGATCTCCGACTTGGATTGGATTGCGGTGTAGAAAAGATAAAATTTTCCCACAAACCCGGCCAGCGGCGGGATGCCCGCCAAAGACAGGATGAAAACCAGCAGGGCAATGGACAGGCAGGGGTGGGATTTCCAGCAGCCGCGGAAGTCGTCAATCTCCGCCTCGCGGCCCAACCAGTCACTCAACACCGCAACCACGGCGAAGGCTCCCAATGTGGCAATCGCATACACCACTGAGTAAAATACAGCTGCCGCACGGCCGTCTTCGGTGAAGGCCACCACTGCCACCATCAGGTAGCCCCCGTTTGCAATGGCACTATAGGCCAAAAGACGCTTGAGGTTGCTTTGGCGCAGCGCGGCGAGGTTGCCTACCGCCATGCTTACTACTGCCATCGCGGCCAACAACGGGACGATGGCTGTGTGTGCCGAGGGCATGGACATCGGCGCCAGCAGCGTCAGTAACAGGACCACACCGGCAATCTTTGATCCACTAGCAATCCAGGCCGCCACGGGCGTAGGCGCGCTTTGGTACACATCCGGTGCCCACAGGTGAAACGGCGCCAATGCAATCTTGAAACCGAGTCCCACCAGGATGAATAAGTAGGCTACAGTCACCAACGTCGGAGCTGTAACTAAGGCTTCGGGGTGGATGCTGTTGCCGGTAATAAACAGGCTGAATTCTTTACCTGCACCCATTGTCATGATGCCGAACAGAAAACTCAAGCCGAACAGCAGGAACGCGGAGGACACACCTCCGTAGGTCATATATTTCAAGGCTGCCTCGGCCGAGGCGCGACGGGTTTGATGCAGGGCCGTGAGCGCGTACAGGCTCAGGCTCACCAGCTCCAGTGCCACAAACGCACCCAGCAAGTTGCGGCTGGTGACCATGAAGCCCATGCCCAGCGTAGCCAATAGCAGCAGGGCGAAATACTCGCTCACCTGCGGCGTTACCATGTGTCGCCCAGCCAGTGGCAACACCGCCAATCCCATGGCAAACAGCAACGCCTTCAATACCAGCGTGCCGGGGTTCAGCACCAGTTGTCCGTCCGTAGCTTCTTGAAGCTCCCAGTAGTTCAGCGGCAGGCTGCCGACGAGCTGCAGCACCAGCAGCACCAACGCACCCATTAGCCCCACGCTACAGATTTGCATAACGGTCCCGGCCCGTTTGTCCAGACTCGCGGCACGGAAATAGCCGTAGTCCACCCCCAACGCGACAAACAATGCCACGACCACAACCAGGTCAGGCAGCAGAGCTAAAAATATCGCTTGGTAGTCCATGTCAGTTGGTTAGTGGATGTAACAGCAGTTTCAGACTGTCGTTGATGTATTTTGTTAGCAGCCATGGACACAGGCCGATGAGGAGCGACGCGCTGAGTAGCAGCGCCACACCTGCTTTTTCAGGCAGTGTCATCGGCGGATAATCGGCATCATCTTTGTCATTGCTTCCATTGGAGCTCGCGCTGCGCTCACGGAAAAATGCCTCATGGATTTTCACCAGCGTATACCCAAAGGTCACCAGGATACCCACGCCTGCGCCGACCACGATCCAGCCCGATAGCTTAGTATCCCAAACACCCAGCAGCACGTACAATTCGGAAACAAACCCGCTGAAACCCGGCAACCCCATCGACGCCAACCCCGCCGCGATAAACACCCAAGCGATGACCGGCATACGATCGATGAGCCGATGCAGTTCATCAAACATCCGCGTCTTGGTGCGCGAATAAATCACCGTGCCCACCAGCGCAAAGAGCAGTGCGCCGATCACGCCGTGCGAGAATATCTGAAGCACCGCCCCAGTCATGCCCGTGAGATTCAGCGTGGCGATACCCAGCAACACAAATCCCATGTGACTAACACTGGAGTAACCGATGACATATTTGAAATCCTTCTGGCGTAGTGCCACCAGCGCGCCATAGACGATGTTCACTACCGCGAACACCGCCACCCACGGCGCCCAGTCATCCCGGGCTTCGGGCAGCAATCCCACCGCCACCCGTAGACAACCGTAGGCGCCCAGCTTCATTACCACCCCCGCTAGCAACATGCTGGCGGCCGTAGGCGCAGCCGCATGGCCCGTGGGTGCCCACGTGTGGAAGGGCCACATGCCCGCCAAAATCGCAAAGCCGAGAAAAAGGATCGGAAATACTACCATCTGCAAGTCCTTGGAAAAATCCGCTGTCATCAAACGCTCCAACTCAAACGTATTGAGCCCTGACCCAAAGTAGAGTGCCAGCATCCCCAGCAGCACCAACGCGCTGCCCCCGAAGGAGTACATCACCAGCTTCATTGCCGCATATTCCCGTTTTGCACCGCCCCAGATGGCGATCAAGAAATATTTTGGAACAATAGCAATTTCATAAAACACGAATAAAAGGAAAAGATCCAGCGACAGGAACACACCGTACACAGCGCCGATTAATGTGAAATAAAAGGCGTAAAACTGGTTGGCGCGGTGATCGAGGTTCCAGGTGAACAGCACACCGCTCACCGCCACGATGCCGGTGACCAAAAGCAACGGCAAGCTGATCCCGTCATAACCGGTAACAAACGACACGCCCAACGAGGCAATCCAAGTAGAATTAATTTCATCTTCCATGCCTGGACCGCCGTAGCGCAATGCACAACAGAAAGCCGTCGCCAAGCCCAAACCCGCCGTGAACAGGGCGACCCAGCGGATGCGGCGGTGCGAATCCGGCGGCATCAGCCCACAAACCAGGGCGCCGATGAAACTGATAATGACTGTAAGCAATGCAGGCATGTCAGTTTTGGAATGAGCTAAACAGCAACCAAGTACTCGGTGAAATACCGGCCCAAAAAACGAGGATCAATAACGGGATCACGATGAGTGTTTCGCACCACGTCAAATCCGCCATGGCTTTATGGTGTTTAGGACTGGGACCCGTAAAAATTTTCTGGAGCATCGTGAGCAGGAACACCGCCGTAGCCAACAGACCGACTGTGGCCACAACTGTGACTCCAGGGGCCACGGCGAAGCTGCCGCTGAAAATCAGGAATTCCGCTGCAAATCCCGCCATGAACGGCAGCCCCAACGAGCAGAATGCGAGCAGGAAAAACGCCGCAGCAAATCGTGGTGTCACCGCGCTGAGCCCGCCGAAATCAGCAAGCCCACACGAACCGGTCCGCGTCTCCAGAAGGCCCACGAGGTAAAACAATCCTGCCGCCGCAATCCCGTGCGCAAACATTTGCAGGATGACTCCCTGCATTGCCAGCGCATGCGCATCCACTTTAAGTCCGTTCGCCGCAATCCCCAAAGCGCCCACACCAAGGACGCAATAGGCCACATGGTTGAGCGAGGAGAAAGCAAGCACGCGCTTGATGTCGGTTTGCCGCAAAGCAAGGAAAGCTCCCCAGAGAATTGTTATCAGTGCCAAAGCCATCAATATGGTCGCATGCTGCTGTAGTTGCGTCGGGAAAATAGGGAGCACCAACCGCAGGAATCCATACACGCCCATCTTGGACATTACCCCGGTTAGTAACATGGCCACCGGAGTGGGCGCGGCGGCATACGCGGGCGCCTGCCAAATGTGCAGCGGCGCCAACGGCACCTTCACCCACAACCCGGTCACGATGGTACAGAAAATAATAGCCATGGTTGCTTCTTGAATTTTTGAAAAAGGCCCATTGGGGTCACCAGCCAAACTAGCCAAGGACATTCCCGTTTCGCTGAACGAAACAAAATTGAAAGTTTTCATATCTTCCGGCATGTTTGAGTGGAGCAAAAGGAAGCCGATCAACATCGCCACGCTGCCGATGACGGTGAACAGAAAAAAGTTCAGCGCCGCGCGATGGCGGTCCTTGCCATTACCAAAGAGCTTGATGAGGAAAAAGGCTGGCACCAACGCCAGTTCCCAATAGAGGAACCAATGGAAAAAATTCAGCGCTGTGAACGTCCCAAATAGCCCGGTGAACTGCAGGCACAAGAGCGCGAAGTATGTGCGCGGTCGGTCGGTGTGTTTCCACGACGCCAGCACCGCCAGTGGCGCCAGAAGCGCGGCGAGCAACAATACGAGTGCATTCGTGCCATCCAAGCCGACAAAGTAGTCGACCCCCAGTTCGGGAATCCAAGTCCTCGCCTCAACAAACTGCAGCCCCTCCCCCACCTTGAAGCGCAACAACATGCAAACTGTTAGCGCCAGAGACACCAGCGCTCCGCCCAACGCCACTGCGCGAGCTCGTCCTTCTGGCAAGGCAAGGATCACCAAAACCGCCAGTACCGGTGCCAATGTGAGTGCAGTAATCATGACATCCAGAATACCATTAACCCCAGTGCCACCGCTCCAATCGCTATGAGCCGCAGATAACCGGGGAGAAACCCATTTTGCGGCCGTGTCACGGCGTAGCCCGCTGAGCGCAACTTTTCACACAGACCATCAAAGGCCAATGTGTCAATTAATTTGCGGTCGCCGCCAATCGCAAACGCGCTACTCAACCCACGTGCCAGTGCCACGGCCATATCCCGCACAAAAAGCAGTAATTCGTTGAGCTGTTCCCAAATAATGGCGGCTAAGATCCATAGCCGGCCCACGGTGGAGGCGTAAAACTCATCAAACCATAATTTTTCACGTAAGGGCGCAACAGCCAAAGGATCAGAGTCCACACCAAGCTTGCGCCCACTATAAATCAGCCAACCCAGTGCAATGCCACTCAACGCCACAATTACGCTCACGACAACGATGATAGTTTCATGCTTGGCTGCCTCACCCGGCAATTTATCAAGCACGATCCCGTGAGCCAAGGCGCCAAGACCCAGTGCGAATACTGCCAAGATTACCAAAGGCACAGTCATCACCCGCGGACTTTCGTGCGGAGAGTGTTCTCCTCGATGGGCGCCGGTGAAGACGTACAGGCACTGCCGCGTCATGTACACTGCCGTGAGCAGTGAGGAGGTCGCGGTAATCCAGAAAATGGGCTTGGAGCTTGCCCAAGCACCGGCAAGAATTTCGTCTTTACTATAAAATCCGCTCGTAAAGGGAAATGCCACCAGTGCGGCCGTGCCGCACAAGTAGGCAATGGAGGTGACGCGCATGGATTTCCATATGCCACCCATTTTTCGGATGTCCTGCTCCTCATGACAACCGTGAATAATGGAGCCTGCTCCCAGAAAAAGCAGCGCCTTGAAAAATGCGTGGGTTAACAGGTGAAACATGCCAACGGCCACTCCACCCACGCCGAGGCCCACCATCATCAACCCCAGCTGGCTTACTGTGGAATAAGCGAGGATACGTTTGATGTCATATTGGCCTAAGGCAATCAACGCGGCAACCAACGCAGTGACTGCACCAGTCCAAACCACCACCATCTCCGTCCCTCCAGCTTCAAAAATCGGCATGGTTCGGGCCACTAGAAATACACCAGCGGCCACCATGGTAGCCGCATGAATCAGGGCACTGACTGGCGTCGGTCCCTCCATGGCATCGGGCAACCACACGTGTAACGGCAATTGGCCGGATTTACCCACCGCACCAAGAAACAATAGCAAACTGACAATTGCGGCGATTTCGGGGGTGAAAAGTGTACCGGGCTCTTCTGATTTGATCCCATGCCCCACCTCTTTCAGGGCCGATGCCAAATCCAAAAGGCCATTGCCTCCATCATAAAGGGTCAAGGTACCCGTGTACTTGAATGCCAGTAGAATGCCTATCAGAAACCCTATGTCGCCGATGCGCGTTACGATGAAGGCTTTCTTGCCGGCTGCCGCCGCTTCGGGCTTATGATTCCAAAAGCTAATAAGCAGATAGGAGGCCACTCCGACAATTTCCCAACACATGAAAAGCAACAGAAGGTTGTTGGCCAAAATTAACCCAAGCATGCCAGAGGCAAAAAGTGACAGGTAACAAAAGAAGCGCGCCATGCGCTTGTCGTCCTTCATGTATCCGAAGGAATAGATGAAAATAAGCAGACCCACAAAGGTGACCATTGCCGCCATAACCCCGGTAAGAGGATCAAGCACAAAGCCGAAATTAATAGTGGTGGTGCCCACCGTGAGCCATGGGATATCAAAGGTGGCATGTTTACCGAGCTCCATGCCCCATGCTTGACCAAACGCCCAAAGCGCCAAACCGCACGATCCAAGCATGGCCACAATTGCAACCCCTGCGGCCCGACGCCCGCATTTCATGCAGCTGGTAATGACAGCAGCCAGAAGCGGCAACAAAGCTATTAAGGCCAAGGTCGTGCTCATTCTTCCTTAAGGGTATCGAGTTGTTCGAGATCCACAGTTTTGAAATGACGATAAACAGCAATGACCAACGCCAAGCCAACGGCCACCTCGGCTGCAGCCACGGCAATGGTGAAGAGGGTAAACAACGGGCCCTGCAAAGCATCTGGGTTTTCACCAAACCTCCAGAAGGCAATAAAGTTCAAGTTGGCAGCATTCAACATAATCTCGATGGAGAAAAGCACCACCACTGCATTGCGCCGGGTAAGCGCTCCCAGAAGCCCAATACAAAAAAGCACCGCACCAAGGATGAGATAATGATCAAGACTCATCCGTTTCCTCCTTCTTGTTTATTTCAGCACCTTGAGCCACCGCCACCGCACCAATGAGTGCAGCAGTCAGCAATAAGGCCAACACTTCCAGCGTTACAACATAGGGGTCCATCAACTTGTGACCCAGCGCCTCCACCGAGGGTTGAATGGATTGAGTCGACTCAGGCAGCTCAGCTTCTTGGATGGCGGGCAACAACAGGAAAACAAATACCGACAATGCTGCCACCAATCCCCAGAACCAGCCACGTGAGGTAACACGCCGACCGTCATCACCCGTAACTCGCTCAGTAAGCATGATGGCGAAGAGCAGGAGAATTCCCACCGCACCGATGTACACGAGGATCTGTACTGCGGCGATGAACTCGGCAAGCAAGAGCAGGAACAATCCCGCCAGTGCCGCAAAGAAAATCATCAGCGCAAACACACCGTGAATCAGGTTGCGTCGACCCACCGCAAGCAGTGCCCCGCAGACAGCAATAACGGCCAACACCCAGAATGTGATTTCCGGCGTCATTCGGCGTATTTGTACTCGCGCGGTTTTACATCCGCCCGGTTGAGTTTATTCAGTCCCTTAGCCATTACATAAAGGATCATCAAGCTAGCTACCCACACGACGGCGATACCGATGGGGTTTTTAACGACGGAGTTTGGGCTTTCCAGAAGATGCCAAGTAATGCCACTAATAAAAATATTCAATATCGAGATGGGCAGAAGGAATTTCCATGCAAAGGCCATCAGCTGATCTACCCGCAATCGGGGAAGTGTTC
>CAZTTU010000050.1:0-17220 GCA_964616045.1 uncultured Verrucomicrobiota bacterium
GCAAAACAGATCCCAACCCGCTGGCGGGGTGCATCTGCACGACAATGGGCGGGTCAATTGGGGTGGAAGTTCAGGTTTGACGGGCATGGCAGAGAAATATTTCCCCCATATTTTTCCGCCATTAGAGTTGCCAGTCATCGTGGGCAACCTACACTTTCCCAAGCCCAAAACATTTTGCCATGAAATCCATTGTTACCTTCTTTATTACCCTCACCCTCACCATAAATATTATTGCCGAGGAACCCAAGGGATCACCCACCGCCACATCTGCGTTCATGAAAAACGCGCAGAAAGGTGGCCTTAAGCTAAGTGGCGCAGGCAACCTGCACGCCGGACAACACGGGCTGCTGCTGGTGGCCGAAAACGGCGGCTCCATCGTGGCCATCGACACCAAGGACACCGGCACCTTCAAGGCCATTAAACCCATGGCAAATCTGGGTGGAAAAGTCGCCGGGGCTCTTGGCACCACTGCCGGCAAGGTAACAATCAACGATCTCAAGGCCAACCCCGAGACCGGCACAGTTTATATCAGCGTGCGTCGCAGCGATGGTGTCTCGGCAATTCTCATGCTGGATGCTTCCGGCAAGCTGGCCGCTCTCGACGTGGACAAGCTCAACTGGGTGAGGGTGAAGCTGGCCGATAAATTGAAAATCTCGCGCATCTCAGACCTCGGCTTGGCGCCGGGGCGCGTTTTGGCCGCCGGCCAAAGCAACGACGCCTTCCGCAGCAAAATCTTTTCCATTCCCACACCCATCGAACATGGCAGCCTTGCTCATATTTACAGTACCGACACCTATCACGTCGCCCATGGGCGCTGGGAAACCAAGGCACCCATCCAGAGCTTTATCATGACAGAGGAAGAGGGCAAACCCTACATGGTCGGTTCCTTTGCGTGCACGCCCATCGCAAAGTTCCCACTGGGAAACCTGAATAGCGGAGCAAAGGTAAGGGGAACAAGTGTCCTGGAACTTGGCTCGGGCAATAGACCGCTGGACATGTTTACCTACAAGAGTGGCGACAAACAGTGGCTCGTGACCCATACGATGCGTTTCCACAAGCCTTTTGCCTACACCCCAAGTAAATACTGGGCCGCTCGCATTGACATGAAGCACATCGCCGCCAGCGAAAAAGACAGGACCAACAAGCAGGCCCATCGCCGCGATAAAAGCCAAGCCAAAGATCCCAAGGGGGTTGAAGTGGTGAAGGAATTGCATGGTGCCATTCAGGTGGATGCCTACGGCAAGCAGAGCGCGGTACTCTTGCGTGAAAGCGGTAATCTTGAGATTGTGCAGCTGCCGTAGCGCCTGTGGTCACAACCCGTGAACAGCTTTCGGTTGCCTGCCTCAGGGCCTGCCGCCAGCATTTTTTGATGCTTAATCTGCGCAGAATTTTCGCGGCCTTTATCGCGATATTTTTTTGTTTCAATGCAAAAGCATGGGATTACGAACGCCACCGACTGGTTAATGACCTGGCTCTAACCACGCTCCCGAAAGACTTCCCCTCCTTTGCCAGAGCTGACTCAAATCGCGAGCGAATCATGTTCCTCGGCGGCGAACCGGATCGCTGGCGCAATAACCGTGACCGCGCCCTGCGCCACCTCAACAGCCCCGATCATTATTTCGATGTTGAGTATCTCGAGCAATACAAACTCAAAGCAACTGAGTTGAGCCATTTCCGCTATCAGTTTGTTGAACAAATGGCCGTTGCGCGCGCGACCTTTAAGCTGCCCCTGCCCTCGGAGAATTCTGACAACATCAAGGGCCATCCCGGCTTTTTGCCGTGGAGCATCAACGAGCATTACCTCAAACTGGTCAGTGCCTTTTCCTACCTTAAGGTATTTGAGGAGCAAGGCACGGCCGCGGAGATCGCCAACGCGCGCGCGAATGTTGTCTATCGCATGGGCGTCCTGAGCCACTTTGTGGGTGACACTTCCCAGCCATTGCACACCACCAAACACTACAACGGCTGGGTCGGAGAAAACCCCAAGGAATACACGACCAGCAAGCGGTTTCACTCGTGGATTGACGGCGGCTTTTTCAAGGCCACTGCCGCACCTGACCGTGCCGCCCTGCTCCGCAGCCTGCAACCGGCTGCATTGATCGAGCGACCCAAGGCGCGGGATAACGCAAGCAGCCAGTTCCAATCAATAATGAACTACGTGCTCGCACAACATCAGCAGGTCGAGCCATTGTACCTGCTGGAAAAGGAAATGAAATTGAGCCCTGATGACCCTGCAGCCGGACGAATATTTCTTGAAGGACAGTTGATGAAAGGGGGGCAAATGCTCGGCAACCTGTGGCATACCGCTTGGAAGGAAGCCCCGCCCGACCGTTTTCTGCAGAGTTATCTCGCCCAACGCAAACTGAGAAAAAAATGAGCCGCACACTCCTCTTTGGTCTGCTCTTCACCACCACGCTGTGGGCAGCAGACCCTTTTGAAGAGGCACAGAAGGCATATGCCAAGGGCGATTACGCAGGCGCGATTACCAACGCCATCAAGGCCACGAAGGAGAACCAATGGCAGGAAAACCCGCGCGTGCTGCACATTCGCGCACTCATGGCGCAGGGCAAATATGCCCAGGCGCGCACCGTAACCACCAACGCCTTGGAGCAGATTTCCAGCAGTATCCGTGTGCTACTGGTGGCTGAAAAGGTTTTCCATTTCAACAACGACCCGCAAAGCGCGACCAATGCGCTGCAGGAAATCAACCGGCTCGCCAGTACCCGCGCCTGGGCGTACCGTAACGCAAACGATCTCGTGGTGCTCGGCCGCACTGCACTCAAACTTGGAGGCGACCCCAAACTGGTCCTGGATAAACTCTACAATACTGCACGCGGGCATGATCCGGAGTATGTCGGCACAGCATTGGCAATCGGTGACTTGGCTCTTTCCAAAAGCAATTATGAGTTGGCCGGCCGCACCTTTCAGCTGGCGCTCAAGAAACATCCGGACAATGCCGAGCTGCATTATGGAACCGCACGTGCCTTTGCTCCCTCTGATCGCAAGATCACCGCCAGCCACCTCCAGTCAGCACTAAGCATTAACACCAACCACATTGGTGCGCGACTGCTACTGGCCGACAATCTCATCGACCGCGAGGCCTACGATGCCGCTGAAAAACAAATTAGCCTCGCGCTTAAAGTGAATCCGCATCATCCCGAGGCCTGGGCTTACCGTAGCGTGATCGCACATTTGCGCGAAGACAAGGCTGCCGAGAAAACTGCGCGCGCTAATGCCCTTAAACACTGGAAAACCAACCCGAAGGTCGACCATATTATCGGGCAAAAGCTCTCACAAAAATATCGCTTCACTGAAGGCTCCGGTCATCAGCGGCAGGCATTGATTTTCGACAAGGAATTCATACCGGCAAAAATTCAGCTAGCACAGGATCTTCTTCGGCTCGGGCTTGAGCACGATGGCTGGGCGATGGCCGAGGCAGCGCATGAAATTGACGGCTACGATGTCACCACGTTCAATCTGGTCACCCTCAAGGATACGCTTGAAAAATACGCGGCGTTGACTAATGCAAACTTCAGGGTGCGCATGACTCCACATGAGGCAGCGATCTATGGCCCGCGCGCACTACGCCTACTGGAAAAAGCGCACACAACCCTGAGTAAAAAATATAATCTGAAGCTTGAACAACCGACGACCGTGGAAATTTTTGCCGAACAGAAAGACTTCGGCGTGCGCACCTTTGGCATGCCGGACAATCCCGGTTTTCTCGGCGTGTGCTTTGGCTGTGTGATCACTGCCAACAGTCCGGCTTCGCAGATGCCTTCCCCCGCAAACTGGGAATCAGTGCTGTGGCATGAATTCTGCCACACGATCACGCTCACATTGACCAAGAACAAAATGCCGCGCTGGCTCAGTGAAGGCATAAGCGTTTACGAGGAACGACAGGCCAACCCGGCATGGGGTATGCGAATGAACCCGCGCTTTCGCGAAATGATTCTCGGCGATGACCTCACGCCCATCAGCAAGCTAAGCGGCGCCTTCATGTCGCCCGAGAGCAATGTGCATTTGCAGTTTGCCTATTACCAATCGTCGCTGGTTGTGGAACACATCGTGGAACGCTTCGGTTTGGAATCAATCCGCAAGATTTTGCGCGACCTAAGCCAGGGCGTGAAAATCAATGCCGCAATTGAAAAACACACTGAGCCAATGAAAAAGTTGGAAATGGAATTTTCAAAATTTGCCAGGGTAAAAGCTGAGAACCTGGCCCCGGAATTGAAATGGGATAAACCAGACCCCCGGGAACTGCGCGCCAATATTGAGGAACTCGCAAAAAAACATCCCAAGAATTTCCATATTCTCACGCAACAAGCACGCCGAGCCATCAACGCCCGTGATTGGGAGACGGCAAAGGCACATTGCCAAAAACTAATCAGGCTCTTTCCAAAACAAAACGGAGGTGCCGACAATCCGTACGTACTGCTCGCCAAGGCACACCGGGAATTGAAGGAATCCCCGGAAGAACGGAAGACGCTGGAGATTCTCGCAGGCATGAGCGACGATGCCTATGATGTTTTTTTGCGGCTCATTGAGCTGACCGCAGAGGCCAAGGACTGGGACATGGTGCGGCTTAATTGCGAGCGTGTCTTGGCGGTAAACCCGCTCCTGCCACAACCACACCGGCAACTCGCAATCGCGGCCGAAGCAGAGAATCGACGGGAGCAGGCGATTGAATCATGGCAAATACTGCTACAGCTTGATCCACTGGACCCAGCTGAGGCCCATTATCGTCTGGCACTATTGCTGCGCGAAAAGGACAATGACAAGGCAAAGCGGCATTTGCTGATGGCACTGGAAGAGGCTCCGCGTTTCCGAAAAGCGCTGCGTTTGCTATTGGATTGGGAAAAGGACCATGAAGCCAAACGGTAAATCAAAAATTTTTATGGGCATCGCGGCAATCGCCATCATCGCAGCTACCATCGCATGGGCACAGCGCGGGATACGGCCACCTTCGATTGACCGCCGAGGCGTGCCAAACTGGCAGCTTAACGAAGAGATGCCACTTGATGTGTTTACTTTCGTTCGCATTCGCTACAACAGCCACGGAGGACGCGGACACAAATGGGCCACGGATTATCCAGACGCGGACTTGAATTTCTCCTATCGCCTGCAGGAACTGACCTCAATAAAAGTACACCCTGACGGCAAGGTGATTGAGCTGACCGACCCGAAATTGTTCGACTATCCTTTCATTTACATCATTGAGCCAGGCGATCTGTGGTTCACCGACGAGGAGATCAAGGCACTGCGCAAATATCTTCTGAACGGTGGCTTCCTGATGGTGGATGATTTTTGGGGTGGAGATGAGTACGATAATTTTGCGCGCGAGATGAATCGCGTTTTTCCCAATCGAGAACCAAAGGAGCTGCCGCTGAAGCATCCGGTATTCCATTGCGTGTTTGACCTGAAGGAAAAACCGCAACTGCCTTCCATCGGCCAGGCGATGAACGGCCAAAACTATGAATGGCGACCGGGCCCAGACGATGGTAGCGAGGTCCATTACAGAGGCATCTTCGATGACAAGGATCGCATGATGGTGATCATCTGCCACAACACCGACCTCGGCGACGGCTGGGAACGCGAAGGGGAAAACCAATTTTATTTCCGGAATTTTTCAGAACCCAAGGCCTATCCCATGGGCATCAACATCATCTTTTATGCTATGACGCACTGATGGAAACTAAAACCAATACCCCCACCCACCCCACTGAGGCCGAGACGATCAAGCAGCTCATTCAGGGCTACGCCCGCATCAAGACCGAGCTTGGCAAAACCATCATCGGCCAAGACGATGTAATTGAGGAAATCCTAATCGCACTCTTCGCCGGCGGGCATTGCCTGATCACCGGCGCGCCAGGCTTGGCCAAGACGTTGCTCGTGAAATCGATTGCCGAGATTTTTGACCTCAAGTTTTCACGAGTCCAGTTCACTCCGGACCTCATGCCTGCAGACATCACCGGCACGGAGGTGCTGAGTGAAACTGACACCGGACGACAGCTCACCTTTGTCCCGGGGCCGGTTTTTGCGAACATTATATTGGCCGATGAAATCAACCGTACACCACCCAAGACCCAAGCCGCGCTACTTGAGGCCATGCAGGAACATCAAGTCACCGCGGCCGGAAATAGGCATCCTCTACCGCAGCCGTTCTTCGTGCTCGCAACTCAAAATCCCATTGAGATGGAAGGCACCTATCCACTGCCGGAAGCCCAACTGGACCGTTTCATGTTCAATGTATATATCGATTATCTACCCGAGGATCAGGAGGTGAGTGTTGTACAACAAACCACCAGTGATGATTCTGAGCCGATCCAGTCGCTCTTCGATGCCGATGATGTGCTGCGATTCAACGCGCTCGTGCGCAAGGTTCCCGTGGCAGAAGATCTCGCACGATACGCCGTGCGGCTGGCAGCTTCTAGCCGACCGCATCAGGAGGGTACACCTGATTTTATCAACGAATGGGTCAGTTGGGGCGCCGGTCTGCGCGCCGCGCAATTCCTCGTGCTCGGAGCCAAGGCCCGCACACTAATTCAAGGGCGCTCCCACGTGACGATCGAGGACATCCAAACCCTTGCCCCACCTGTGTTGCGCCATCGCATCCTCGTCAATTACCGCGCCGAAGCCGAAGGCATGACCACCAGCAAGGTTGTCGAACAGTTGCTTGAAACGGTTCCGTCTGAGGTAAATTAATGCCCCCCGTCACCGATACCAACCGCGGGCACTATATTGACACCCGTACACTGATGAAGATTCGCAGCCTTGAACTGCGCGCGCGCGTCGTGGTTCAGGGATTCTGGAACGGTATCCATCGGAGCCCCTACCACGGCTTCTCAGTGGAATTCACTGAGTATCGCCAATACGTTCCCGGCGATGACCCTCGTTATCTCGATTGGCGGCTCTATGCGCGCAGCGACCGTTACTACATCAAGAAATTTGAAGATGAAACCAACCTGCGGTGCCATTTCCTCTTGGATCAAAGCCGCTCCATGGCCTTTGGTTCTGTGGATTGGACCAAATCTGACTATTCCCACACCCTTGCCGCCACACTTGCCTATTTTCTTTTTCAACAAGGGGATGCTGTCGGCCTGCTGAGTTTTGATGAGGGCATTCGCGATTATCTTCCCGCACGTAATCGCCCCGGTCATTTACGTCAGCTGATGCTTTCACTGGAAAAACCTACTGCAGGAAAATCGACCAGTATTGCCAAGCCCTTACGGCGCATTGCTGAACTTGTGAATAAACGCGGACTGATGGTGCTGATCTCCGATCTCCTCGCACCCGCAGAGGAACTTGAAGAACAGCTCGGCAACCTCACCGCCACCGGCCATGAGGTCGTGGTCTTCCGGGTGCTTGATCCACGTGAGATTGATTTTGATTTCGATGAAGCCCTGATCTTTCACGATGCCGAATCAGAGAAGGATCTCTTCATCGATCCCGCCGCTGCCAAGCGAAACTACCTCAAGCGCTTCGTGGAACACGGCGATGCCGCCCGGGCTGTTTGCCTGAAACTTGGGGCAGAGTACCTTTCCGTCACCACCGACGAGCCAATCGACCGCGTCTTGTCAGACTTTCTCCGCCAACGCCAGCACCGCGGCAAGACCGTTCAACGCCACACCAACCAATGACCTTCCTCGCGCCCTTATTTTTACTCGGCGCACTTGCCATCACAGGTCCACTCTTGTTCCATCTCATTCGCCGAAATACGAAGGAAAAATTCACCTTCAGTTCCCTCATGTTCCTGCGGCCTGACTCACCGAGGGTTACGCGCAAAAGCAGACTTGAAGACATCTTGCTCCTGCTTATTCGCTGCGCCCTGCTCGTCGTGATGGCCCTTGCCTTTGCCCGCCCTTTCCTCAGGCAGTCCAATCAACTCACCAATGATTCCAGCGCGGGTCAACGGATCGTCTTACTTGTTGATACCAGCGCCAGCATGCGCCGAGATAGCATTTGGGATAGTGCTGTCACTAAAGCACGTTCTGAAATAGAGAAAATCAAAGTCACCGACACCTTCGCGATCCTTGCCTTTGATGACAAGATCACACCTCTACTGCGCTTTGACCAATGGCGTGATCTTCCAAATCCCCGTCGACTGCCTGCCGCACAGCAAGCAATCAACCGACTGCGACCGGGGTGGGGTGGCACTCACCTCGGCAACGCCATTCAATCGGCTTCCGATCTGCTTGAGGAGGACACAACCGGCTCGCGCAAGCGAATCATTCTCATCACTGACCGCCAGGACGGCAGCCGACTCGAAGGTCTTCAAGGGCACGATTGGCCGGAGGACTTGCGGCTGACCCTACAGACCATCGCGCCAAAATCGCCCGGCAATGCCGGGCTGCAGCTGGCTCCCAGGCTAGGCATGAAGGGAACCGACTCACGCCGCGTTCGCGTGATAAATTCAAGCGATGCCTCCCGCGAACAGTTCCACCTTGCCTGGCTCAAGACCGGGCAACGCGCCTCCACTAATTCCATTCCGATTTATGTGCCAGCCGGCCAGAGCCGCACAGTCACTGTCCCACGCCAACCTTCGGGTGCGGATTGGCGACTCGCGTTACTGGGTGATACCGAGGAGTTTGACGATTCCTTGTTTATCACACCAAATATCCCAGAACCCATTCGCATCCACTACGCGGGCAACGACCGAACCGATGACACGGAGCAGATGCGATTCTATCTCGAGCGTGTTTTTTCGAAGACTCGCCAACAACATGCCACGGTGCTGGCCCACGAACCGTCCGACTTGGCGGCGCAACTGGCACATCCGGATGACCGGCTTCTCATTATCAGTGAAACGATTCCCCAGGAACACATCGCCAAGGTGCGTGCCTTTTGTAAATCGGGTCATTCAGTCTTATTGGTGCTAAAAGATGTGTCTCTCTCAAGCACACTGAGTGCCCTCGCAGCTTCCGGCCCGGTTCCGTTAACCGAGGCGGAAGTGAATAAATACGCACTGCTGTCGCAATTGGATTTTGAACATCCGCTGCTAGCGCCCTTCAGCGAACCCCGTTTTGGCGATTTCATGAAAATTCATTTTTGGAAACATCGCACCCTTGATCCGGCACGCCTGCCAGGGGCGCGCGTGCTTGCACGTTTTGATAACGGCTATCCAGCGATGCTGGATTTTCCCATCGAGCGCGGTCATTTATTTGTGCTCACCAGCGGTTGGCACCCAGCGGACAGTCAACTCGCTCTCTCCAGCAAATTTGTACCGTTACTCTATTCAATGATGGAACTCGGCAGCCCTGCCGGCACATTTAAGACTGTGAATCTGATCAGTCAGCCGATCACCCTGTCCGGCAAAACCAATACGCTGCGAACAGTGAAAGGACCGGATGGGATGGAAAAAATTCGGTCAGGAACGAGTCTTTTTCACGCAAAACGGCCCGGAATTTATACTCTCCAAGGCACGCGCCCGGTGACCTTTGCGGTCAATTTATCACCCCGTGAAAGCCGAACTGATTTGCTGCCCATGGAGCGTTTGACGGGCTTGAAACTGCCTTTTGCGCATAAAAACAAGGAAATGATGGCCGTCTCGAAAAAAAGAGAACAAACATTGGTCGACGAACAGCTAGAAAAAAGGCAGAAAATATGGCGGTGGCTGATCGTGGTAGCGATTCTGCTGGTGTTATTGGAGACGTGGATTGGCGGGTGGACGTGGCGCCGGCCCGCGGCGGAAAGAACTACGGAAGTGGCTGCATGAACGTACTGAAACCATATCTGGAACCAGTCGTCCGTCGCCAACAAAAATGGCGCGTACGGACCAGATTGCTTTATTGGTGGGGAATGGTACTGGCAATTTCCACACTGTTCCTCATTCGCACGGTATTTGGAGAGGCCATTTCGGGACAGCTCGCGATCGGCCTTTTTGGGCTGCTACTGGCAGGCACCTTTATCATCCTTTGGATCCATACTTCACGCAACAACGTGAATTACCAACAGCTCGCGCGTGACATTGAAGTAAAACACCCCGAACTGCGCGCCACCCTTCTCACCGCCGTGGAGCAGAAACCAAATTCTGCGTCTGGCAAATACAATTTACTGCAGCAAAGAGTTATCAACGAGGCAGTATTGGCTTATGAGAAATCTCAGTTTTCACAAGTCGTTCCGAACAGCTGGCTGACTGCTCTCACAATAGGACTCACCAGCTTATTTACTCTTATCTGCCTGTGCTTGATCATGACAATATTAATACCCCTTGTATTTGATTTTTCCGCTCCACCGGCATCCACGGCCACAATAGACACGATTGCCGACAACACTTCCGCCAAAGCTAAAATTATTAAAGTAGAGCCGGGAAACATTGAGGTGGAACGAGGGACGCCACTGGCTGTCTTGGCACATTTCACAGGGAAATTGCCGAGCAGCGCCACGCTTGTTTTTTCGCCGAAGGACGGACCTGCACGGCGTATTGAATTGGTGAAGAATCTTGATGACCCAATTTTCGGAGCCACCTTGCGTAGCGTGAACGAGTCTTTCACCTATCACGTGGAATACGACCGGCAAAAATCTGAAAAGTTCAGTGTTGCTGTTTACGAGCACCCCTCCTTGGATCGTGCCGACGCCACTCTGGATTATCCGCCGTACACCAAACTACCCAATCGAACTGTCAAAGACTCACGCCGCCTGAGCGCCGTGGAGGGCACCTATCTCTCCTACAAATTTCATCTAAACAAGCCCGTACAGTCCGCACGGCTCGTGAATGAGAATGATGAGGTGATTGAACTCAAGATTCATGCGAATCGGCCGCTTGCTGAATTATCAACATTGGCCCTCACCCAAAACCGCACATGGAGACTGGTGCTCGCCGATGATGCCAATCGCCTCAACAAAATTGCCCCGCGAATCGAGGTGGTTGTGTACGCCAACAAACCACCCAAGATTCGCATCAGCAGTCCCCACGGCGACCTGCAGGTTTCCCCCCTTGAGGAGGTTGACTATATCGCAGAAATTGAGGATGACTTCGGGCTTGGTCTCTATGGACTCACTTACAACGTGAATGGCGGCAACCTGCACGATGTTCAGTTGGGCAAAGATGCCCCCGGCAACACCAAGATCCTCGCCGCGCATCTGCTCGCCCTGGAAACTCTTGCCGTGGAGCCAGACCAGCTCATCAACTGGTACTTCTGGGCGGAGGATATTGGCCCCGACGGCGATAAGCGCCGTGCCTACAGCGACATTTTTTTTGCTGAGATTCGTCCTTTTGAGGAAATTTTCAGGCAAGGCCAAGGTCAATCCAGTCAACAGCAACAACAGCAACAATCGCCCAATCAACAAACCGAACAATTGATCAAACTGCAGAAGCAGATCATCAACGCCACTTGGAAACTGCGCCGCCAACCCGCTACACTCGCAGCCGATGTGCCGGTGCTCCTACAGAGCCAGAAGGACGCACTTGCCAAGGCCAAAGGATTGCTTGAAAAGAGCAGGGACGAAAAAACCACAGATTATATCAAGACCATCATTCAACATATGGAGACGTCTGTGAAAAAACTGACAGAGGCACAAGGAGAGCCTGAGGCCACCAATAAGCCGAAGAAAGACACCCCATGAAAACTACCTTTATCCTGATAATTACGATTCTCACCTCCAGCCTTGATGCTGCAGAGGCCAACCCCAAGGCACTCGCCCCCGCCATGACTGCTGAACAAAAATCTTATCAGGCACTGTTACGGTTGCAGGCGCATGAATTTGAGGTGAGTCGTCAAAACCAAAGCAGATCCCAGCAGAGTCGTCAGCAACGCGGCAACCAACGCGCCCAGAGCCAGTTGAATCAGCTGGACTTGAAGGAGCAGAAAAACCGCTATGAGACCGAGAAACAGGCGCAGCGCTTGCAGGAACCTAAGCAACGTGAGCAATTGCAGGTGCTCAATCGGCTCAAGGAACTGGCTCAGAGACAGAATGACCTGAATGAAAAGCTCAAAGAACTGGAGAACGCACTGCGAGCAGCGGAAAATGAAGAGACCAAGAAAGAAATCGAGCGCCAACTCAAGAATCTACGCGATGAACAACGTCGAAATCTGGAGGATCTCGACGAGCTCAACCAGCGCATGGAGCGCCCCGAGAACCAGGCGGACATGAAGCAGCAACGCCAGCAATTGCAGCAGACACGGCAGGAAATGAACAAGGCCGCCGAGCAGATGCAGAAAGGCCAGCTCTCACAGGCAACGGCTTCGGGCACACGCGCCCAGAAAGATTTGCAGGAAATGCAGGAAGAACTCCGCAAGAAAACCTCCAGCCAGTTCTCCGAGCAAATGCGCAACATGCGACGTGATGCTCGCGAACTCACCCAAAAGCAGGAGGAACTCAGCAATAAACTGGATCAGGAACAGCAGAAACAACCTCGGCGCTCCTTGACCAACAGCGACGATAAAAAAGAAATAGCTGGTGAGATTGGCAAACAAGAGCAGAAACTCGATGATTTGTTGAAGGACATGAAGGGCGTGGTCGAGAAATCCGAACTGGCCGAACCCCTGCTTAACCGCAAGCTTTATCAAACCTTTCGGCAGGCGCATCAAGACCAAACCGACAAGGGCCTAAAGGCCGCCGCCACATTGCTGCAGGAAGAGGAGAAGGCGCTCGAAAATTATCAACTGCTACGGGCGCTGGATGAGATCATGGAGAAAGATCCGGATAAGCAAAAGCTAATCGACCAACTCCGCCAACGTGATTTCCGCAAAGCATCCAAGACATTGAGTGATCAATCAAAACGGAAGATGGAGAAGCTTCAGAAAGGGGTTGAAAAAGCCGCTGAGAGCGTGCTTGGAAATGAAGCTGAGGCGCTGAAATTTGCTGAGCGTGAATTGGGAGAACTCAGTGAAGCATTGAAGAATGAAAAAGCCGAGGCCACAGGTGAACAACGTGAATCCCAAAAGCCCGGCAAGCCAGACGGGCAGCAGCCCAATCAACAGGCCAAGAAAGGCAAACAAAGTAATATGCCGGGTAAGGGCAAAAACAATCAAAACTCTCCAAAGCAACAGGCTGAAGCAAAGGGAAACTCGAAAGGTGGCCGGGGGCGACAACCCAATGAATCAGCTCAATCCGGCTCCCCCTCAAAGCAACCCGGTCAGCAGGCACGACAACAACAGGGCAATCAAAAAACCCCAGGATCAGCTTCATTTTTGGACAAGAGCTTCAACCGAAAGGAACGCGCCCAGAATCCCATTACCGGAGGAAATAACCGCGAGTGGACTGACCGGCTTCGCGATGTGGAGGAAGCCGTCGATCTGCCTGGCGTTCGCGAGCGGGTTGCTGAAGTGCGTGAAGATATCCGCAAAATGAATAGTGAGTTTCGACGCCACAGCAAGGAGCCGAAATGGGGTCTGATGGAGACAAAAATTTTGCAGCCGCTGGATGAAATCCGCCGGCAGGTTTCCGAAGAACTGGCGAAGCGCGAATCAGACAAGGCCTTGGTACCAATTGATCGCGACCCTGTGCCGGACAAATATAGCGATCTAGTCCGGCGCTATTACGAGAAGCTGGGCAAGGGCAACTAACCGCCGAACAAATACATTACCCTCCCCCATGACCGGGACGATTTATCTTTCAGGAGAGGAATGGCTCATCCCTGCGGCACTCATACTGCTCGTCGGATTGGCGACCGTTCTTTGGTCGTATCATAAAGCGCCAACAGACGGTAGGATTCGCGGTGCCTGCATCGGGTTGAAAACCCTGGGGCTCATGCTGCTGCTGATTTGTCTGGTCGACCCCATGGTTTCATCCAAGCGCGCCAAGCGTGGTGCCAATCTGCTCGCCCTTGTGGCAGACAACAGTGAAGGGCTGAACATCACCGACTCTGGCGCAAGGCTATCACGCGCTGAAATACTCAAGCAAACACTGAGGACCGAACCCAATAATTGGCAGGCGAAGCTTGCCCGCGATTTCGAGGTAAAACGGTATGCCTTTGATTCGCGCCTAAATAATATCGATGATTTTGCCGGATTGACCTTTGATGGACCTGCATCACAACTCGGTGATTCACTTCGCACCTTGACCCGACGCTATCGTGGGCAACCGCTGGCGGGCATCGTGATGTTCACCGATGGCGTGGCAACTGATTTTAATAATAACCTGCCTGCGCTCACCGGCTTGCCTCGTGTTTATCCAGTGGTTGTCGGCGAGGACACACCCAAGCGAGATGTGGCCCTCGGCAAGATCACACCCACACAGACGGCCTTTGAAGATGCGCCCGTGACCATCACTGCGCAGGTCAATGCGATTGGCTGCAAGGGTGAGAACATAACAGCCAAGCTGGAGTCACTCAATTCAAGGGGAGAGATCGGAACGGTGGTGAAGAAAAAATCGCTGCCAGCCGGTGAAACTGAATCGAAGTTGACCTTCCGTTTTCAGGTGCGTCCCGCTGCACGAGGGATTCTGTTTTACCGGATCAACGTCAGTTCTTCTGCTGGGAAAACTGAAGCCACGAGGGCAAACAACTCACGAGTAGTGGTAATCGACCGTGGTGGCGGGCCGCACCGCGTGCTATACGTTTCCGGCCGGGCGAATTGGGAATTCAAGTTTCTCAAGCGCGCGCTGGACGAAGATGAACAGGTGGATCTCATCGGCCTTGTTCGCATCGCTAAGAAGGAGCCGAAATTTACCTTTAAGAGCCGCGCTGGCGAAGGCAGCAACCCTCTCTTTCGAGGATTTGATAAGGACAATCAAGACACGGAAAATTATGACAAGCCGGTGCTGATCCGCCTGAACACCCGCGATGCCGATGAACTCAAAACAGGCTTCCCCGCGGAAGCAAAGGAACTTTTTGAGTACAGCGCAGTGATTGTTGATGATCTGGAGGCAAATTTTTTCCGACCCAGCCAGCACGCGCTTCTGGACAAATATGTGAGTAAACGCGGCGGGAGCTTGCTCATGCTCGGTGGACAGGAATCCTTTCGCCAAGGCAAATATGAGCGCACGCCTATCGGCAACCTGTTGCCGGTATACTTCGATCGCCCAACAGATGTCACCGCCCTGCACGATCTTCGCCTTACTCTGACGCGCGATGGCTGGCTACAACCATGGGTACGCCTCCGCGATAATGAATCTGATGAGCGCAGCCGGCTCACTGGGATGACAGAGTTTGTCTCGCTTAACCGTGTGCGCGGCAAAAAACCCGGCGCCAATGTGCTCGCCACGGTTCACATCAGGGGCGATAGCACACAGCATCCCGCACTGGTCACCCATAGGTTTGGCCGGGGTCGTGTGGCGGCTATAATGCTTGGTGACATCTGGCGATGGGGCCTTAAGGATGCCGCGCAACACGAGGACATGGACAAGGCTTGGCGGCAGACAATTCGATGGCTTGTTGCTGATGTGCCTGAACCCACCGAACTAACCGTCGGTTCGGCTACTGGTGCTAACGGCCGCATGCTCGTTGTCAATGCGTATGACAAGGAATTTCAGCCGATTGATAACGCGCAGGTTTCTATCAAGATTCGCCGGATTGGAAACACCAATTCCATTTCACTTCGTGCCGAACCGGTGACTGAACAGGCAGGTGTTTATCGGGCACAATTCATCCCACGCACCAATGGCGGTTACCTTGCCGAGGCCGAGATCCGCGATGAATCCGGCAAGCTTTTAGGTCGCCCCCAGGCCGGTTGGGCCACGGATTTTGCCGCCGCCGAATACCGGTCACTGGCACCCAATGTGCCTTTGCTGGAGACAATCGCCAACAAGACCGGAGGACAGGTTATTTCACTCGATGAACTGGATAAATTCGCGGCACAACTGCCTGCGCAACGTGCGCGCTTCATGGAAGACCATCACTTTCCAATATGGCACCAATCCATTGTCTTCCTGCTCGCACTTGCCTGCCTAATTTCCGAGTGGTTCATCCGACGCCGCAAAGGCCTGCCATGATTCAAAGACTTATTTCCTTCCTCATTTTGATCACCGGAAGCGCGTACGCGGCAGGCAACCCTACTGTTATTGTCCTGACTGGGGCGCCGGGTTCCGATAAATATGGGAGACTGTTTGCCAAGTGGGCCGGGCAATGGAAACAAGCTGCAACAAAAGGAGGTGCTGATTTCCACCTCATCGACAAACCGAAAGATGACACACCCAAAAAGGCTGCCCAAAAACTGATCACCGCACAAGCCAGTGAAGCCAAGTGCCCCCTTTGGATCGTGCTTATCGGGCACGGCACGTTTGATGGCAAGAAAGCTAAATTCAACCTGCAAGGTCCGGATCTAGAGGCTGTAGAATTGGCGATTTGGCTGAAAGATTCTCAACGACCCACGGTCATCATCAACTGCACCTCCTCAAGCTCACCATTCCTTCCAGCACTCAGCCGCAAAGGCCGCGTGGTGATCACCGCCACCCGCAGCGGCTTCGAACAAAACTTCAGCCATCTTGGCGGCTACCTCGCTGCTGCCATCATTAATCTGGAAGCGGATTTTGATAAGGACGGGCAAACCTCCCTGCTGGAGGCTTGGTTAGCCGCCGCCCGACACACGGCAGATTTCTACAAAAACGAAAACCGACTCGCCACCGAGCACACAATTCTGGACGACAACGGTGATGGCAAGGGAACATCCTCCGATTGGTATCGCGGCCTGCGTGTCACCAAGAAAAGTGAAGAACCCGGTCTTCTTCCTGACGGCCTGCGCGCCCATCAGTTCCATCTTATCCCCAGCAAAGAGGAGCAAGGTCTCACCCCGGCCCAACGTACCGAGCGCGATCGTCTGGAAATCGAATATGCCCAGCTCCGTGCGCACAAGGAAACTCTTGAAGGTGAAAAATATTATCAGCAGTTAGAGCAAATCCTACGCAAGCTGGGCCGCATCTATTTTCGAGAAGAGAAAATTCAAGAATAATGCCACCAGCCCTGTATACTTTGAACCTACGGATAGGGATGATGCGTATGCTTGATTAGAGCCATTCACGGGCGGTTGCGCCTGTCTGACAAACGCTTGAGAAATTGCTCCACTAGAATGCTATATTCCTGCGGTGTCTTGGAATTGGAGGATTGCAGTAAAGCCTCACGTTCGCGTTGCGGTAAGCTGAGATAACCCCCCTTGCCCTTCTTGGACGTGTCCAATCGACCACGTCCCCCAGCACCGTTCCAGTTACCAATATTTCCGTTGCCTTTCGGGCCAGGTGTGCCTTGTCCTTGTCCTTGTCCTTGTCCTTGTCCTTGTCCTTGTCCTTGTCCTTGTCCTTGTCCTTGTCCTTGTCCTTGTCCTTGTCCTTGTCCTTGTCCTTGTC
>CAZTTU010000051.1:0-17003 GCA_964616045.1 uncultured Verrucomicrobiota bacterium
GCGCCGACCCAAATGAATCAGTCAACCTTGCCTCTTCCGCCAAACACGCCAAGGTCCTTGAGGAGTACAAGGCGAAGCTGAAAAAGTTCCAGAAAGACACTCAGGATCCCTGGATAATGAAATGGCGGTACGAATGAGCCGGAGTTGCGTGGCTGAAATCAACTTCGGTGGCTGTATTAGGTTGCCTCCAGGATATCATTTAGTCAATTAACTCCTGCTTTTCGACGCAATGGTGCTTTGTGGGGAAAATTTTAATTATCAAAAGGTCCCCCTCAGCCCATATGGCATCTGAATTGCTGAGTTCTGATGGCATGAAAAATCTTTCCCATGTGGATAAAATATTCCTGTGCTTCACTGTCGGCACCGCTTTCATTGCGATGGTGTGTGTGGTACTAATGAACTCCTAATGCGGGTTCTCAAGCGATCAATTCAGGCAAACCGATCTTCAGCCCAAGGGTCGGCAGTATTGGAGTAGCCGCGCACTTCCCAGAATCCAAGGACGTCGCGATCGAGGAAAACAATCTCATTCACCCATTTGGCGCCTTTCCAAGCGTAAAGTTTAGGGATGATTACGCGCGCGGGACCACCGTGCTCCACAGACATAGGCACACCGTTCCAAGTGTGAGCAATAAGGGTGTCGTCGTCCATCACGGCATCAAGTGGAGTGTTTGTAGAATAGCCGTCGAAGCCCTTATAAAAGACGTGCGAGACTTCGTTTCTGGGTTTCACGAGTTCGGTGAGGGTAAAAAATGAGACCCCCTGCCATTCCATACCGAATTGACTCCATGTGGTCACGCAATGGAAATCGCTGGTGTCAACAAACTGCTCTAATTCCATGAATTGCGGCCAGTCGAGGGTAATGGGATTTTCCACGAACCCGTGAATTTTCAGTCGCCAATTCTCGTGCTTCACTTCCGGATGAATCCCCATGTCCAATACGGGAAAAGTTGTGACCTGCCGTTGCCCGGGCGGCAGGCGCTCGACGGACCGTTTCACCGGCAACGATTTTCCAATTCGCTTAGCAGCCCAACGCTTCTTTGCCGCGATGTATTTCTCTTTCATCAATCACCTAATCGGACCATATCTCCCGGCTTCAAAATCGTATTCGCCTCAGCACCAATTTTTTGGGTGCCGCGAATGATCTCGATGGCCTTGCCTCCCTTTTTGATTGCTGCAACTTCTGCCGCTCCCGAAGCATTCAGCCCCTCCTTCCACGGAACTTTATGGCTAAGCCCTGTGCTGGTGTCGATCACCGTCACGACACTTTGGTGAAATACGGAGCCAGCAATATCAATCGTTGTGTTTACAGCAGTTTTGGCCACTTTACCCCCAGTCTCAACGGCGGTTTTTGCCACCGCACCGGTAGCTTTGATCGTGCTCCTTGTTGCCGTCGTGCAACCCATACAAATGGCCGTAAACCCGATACAGATTCCACGGCACAATGTCTTCATGGGGCGTGAAACCGTAACACGTCGCCTGGCTCCAAAACGGTCTTGAACGTACTCTTGATGATTTCATCACCACGCTCAATTTCGCAGAGGCCAACTGTCCCGGGCATTCGCGCCGTGCGCCGCACGGAATATACCGTGATCCCCTTCCTCCATGGGATAACTTTTTGCAGGCCTGCATCCACGGAATAAATCGTCACAATCTTCGGCGCAGCATTTTCTGCTGCTTCGCCATTTGGATTAGTGACCACATCTATGGCAGCTCCAACAGTTGCATTTTGTGCGCCAGCCACGACGCTACCGCCGGACGTCAGTGTGCCCACGGCAAACCGTCCGGTTGCTTTCGCCATGCCCTTGCAGCCTGTCGCCAATAACATCAACAGGCTCAGCGCGGGGCAACAAACGATGCGGATTAAATAGTGCAAACCAAGTCTCTCTCCGGGACAATGCCTCCCCACGTTTTCATCTCCTTGTGCACAGACCACAAGCCCAAGCAACCCAACATCGGTCGGCCGCTCCAAAGTCCATGCATCGGCCCCACTCCAAACGCCGAAAGCTATGTGGGGGCAAGCCCACCGTCCCGACACTACCAATAAATACAGGATATTCAACCCTGCATTTGTTGATCAAAAATCATTTGCCCCGAGTAAACCTTCCTTTAGGGTGGCGGCATGTTCAAGGTGGCGGACTTTTTTGACCTTAGCCAAACCGCGCATGCGGCTCTCTTTGTGAGTGATGGCCCCGCTTGGGAAGCGTTGCCGCGCATCAAAGATTACCTAGCCGAAACCCTGAAGCCAGCCATTCAAGCTACGGTATCCCCGCAGGCAATCGTTGGCAAAAATATTTCCATCGGTGAAGGCACGATTGTGGCAGCAGGCGCCTGCATTGAGGGACCAGCGATCATTGGGCGTAATTGTCAAATTCGCCACAATGCCTACATCCGCGGCCACGTTATCATTGGAGACAACTGCACGGTGGGAAACACGTGTGAGTTGAAAAACTCCCTGCTTTTCAACGATTGCCAGGTCCCACATTTTAATTACGTGGGTGATTCCGTCCTAGGCCATCACGCACATCTCGGCGCGGGCGTAATGCTTTCTAACCTGAAATCTTTCCCGGGCAATGTCATTGTGCGCCACGGAGAGGATGCTCTTGATACCGGCCTACGGAAATTCGGCGCAATCATTGGAGATTACACAGAGATCGGCTGCAACAGCGTACTTAACCCCGGCAGCATCCTAGGGCGCAACTGTGTGGTGTACCCGAACACCAACTGGCGAGGCGTGCTAGCCGCGGGGCACATCGTCAAGAATGCAGCACAGCAGGAAGTCATCGCCAAACGCGAGGGATGATCAACTCCATCGACAATCAGCCTCATCATTCTGATACCGATCTTGTTGAGCAGGTGGAACAGATCTTCGGCCCTGAAGGTATTCTTTCGAAGGCAAAAAATTACGAGGACCGCCCGCAGCAGCAGGCGATGGCATCGGGCGTGATGCGGGCACTGGAGACCAACCAGAACTGCGTGATTGAAGCTGGCACCGGCGTGGGCAAAAGCCTTGCTTATCTCATCCCCGCCATCCTGCACGGCCAAGCCCATGTAAAGAAGGCGATCATTTCCACGCATACTATCAACCTTCAGGAACAGCTCATCCAAAAAGACTTGCCGATGCTGCAACGCATTCTGCCTGCAGATTTTACCTACACCATGCTCAAGGGCCGTGCGAATTATCTTTGCACACGTCGGCTTGCACGGGCCGTTCAACGGGCCGACAGCCTGTTCACCTCGCCGGAAATCGCCGAGCTCAAGCGCGTGGAGCAGTGGGCAAAGGAAACGCAGGATGGCAGCCTTTCGGATTTTGATGTGGAACCGGATCTCAAGGTGTGGGAAGAAGTCTGCTCCGAACGTGGTCTTTGCTCACCTAAACTATGCGGCCGAAGTTCGGATGCCGCCTCGCAGCACGGCGAGTGTTTTTTCCAGAAAGCGCGGCGCCGATTCCTCAGCGCAGATGTGCTGGTGCTTAACCATTCCCTTTTCTTTGCCAGCCTTGGCTCCATTGCCGAAAATGCGGAGGATGGCATAGATGACGGATTGTTGTTTAAGAACGATTTCGTAATCTTTGATGAAGCACAGCATCTTGATCGTGTCGCCTCACGCCATATAGGCCTCAGTGTTTCCAGTGGCCAGATGCGCTTCAACCTGCAGCGCCTGTGGAATCCGCGCACAGAGAAGGGGATTCTCTCGTTTCTGCGCAAAGGCGGGGTGGTGCAGAAGGTCGCCGATGCACTGGAGCAGGCTGACAAACTATTTGATGAGATGGAGTTTGCCTGCAAGGCACTGCACGAAAAAGCCCCGCGCCGCCTACGCGAATGGAAGGAGCTGCGCATCCGACAGGCAGATATTGTAGAAGACCTTGTGTCGCTGCCGTTGCAGCGGGTGCGTGAATCGCTGGGGCACCTGATTGAAACAAGCGAGGATGAGGAGACCTCCGCGGAACTGATCGAGTGTAACCGGCGCATTGCGGAGATTCGCGACGCGGTGGCGGTCTTCATCGGACAGATGGCCGAGCAACATGTTTACTGGGTGGAACGCACCGGGCGCAACCTGCAAAACCTCTCACTCAATGCCGCCCCGATTGATTCCGCTGACTTTTTGCGACTCCAACTGTTCGGCCGTAGCTCCTCGGTAATTTGCACCAGTGCCACGCTCGCGGTTGCTGATTTGGAGCGCTGTGATTTGCCGGCGAAGAAAAAGGCGCTGTGCACGGGTCTGGATTTTTTCATCAACCAGGTGGGGGCGGAAACCGCGCGGCGCTTCCAGCTGGGTTCGCCGTTTGATTATGAGCAAAACGTGAAACTGTACGTTGCCGGCAAAATGCCCGACCCGCGATCAGACGAATATGCCGAGGCTCTCAGTCACTGGATCAGCCATTTCATGCGCATGACCCATGGCAAGGCGTTTGTGCTGTTCACAAACGGCAACCTCATGCGCGAGGTGGCAGAGGGAATGGAATCTGATTTTAGTGAGCTAGGCATCCACGCCTTGGTGCAGGGTACTGGCACACCTCGCGCTGCAATGCTGGAACAATTCAAACAGGACACTAACTCAGTGTTATTTGGTCTAGATAGTTTTTGGCAAGGTGTGGATGTCCCCGGTGAAGCGCTCCGCAACGTGATCCTCACCCGCCTGCCTTTTGCCGTGCCGGATCATCCATTGATCGAGGCACGCGTCGAGGCCATCGAGGCCAAGGGCGGGAATGCGTTTATGGAATTCAATTTGCCCGAGGCGATTCTGAAATTCCGCCAAGGTGTCGGCAGGCTTATCCGCACGCAGGATGACAGTGGCATCATCGCTGTGCTCGACAATCGCGTGCTCACCAAACGCTACGGCCAACGCTTTATTAATGCCCTGCCTAAGATGGCAATAGAAATTGTTTGAGAGCCCTGGGCTTGCTTCCTGCTGCGAGCTTGTTAGGCTCTGCCCATGTCCGATATCGCAGATTTTGTCCATCACAACGCCGCCAAGGTGTCACCAAAGATTCTGCATGGCATCCACCACAAATTGCCGCAGTTAAAGCTTGAGTTTGCCGAGATCCACGCGCCCAAATTCCCGCATCTGGTAGACCAGCTAGAATTGTTGGCTGATGTGATTGAAGACTATGCTGAGGGAGCTGATCAGGAAATTCCCTATTTTGTAATCGCAGAGGCCTGCTTCGCGCTTGCCTATGCCCACAAGCAGGACGACCTCATCCACAGCCACGTGCCGGATGTCGGGTACGCAGATGACTCGTCCGTCGTACGTACTGTATTTATCGAGAATGAAAAGGTCCTTGCCGAATACTGCAAGCGGCACGGGCTTGACTTCGCTGAAGCCACAACCGAACCCTAGCTCCTCCTTTCCTGTTTACAAAAGCGCGTCGGACGTTAGCCTTGAGCTTTCATTGCCATGAAACGAGTCACCTCTTTCTTTCTATCATTTGCCTTGGCCGCTCTTGCAATTGCCGAAGACCTCCGCATTGGCATCATCGGACTGGACACCTCCCACGTGGTGGCCTTCACCAAGATTCTCAACGACCCCAAAGCCCCTGACCCGCTCGCTGGAGCCAAGGTGGTTGGCGCATTTCGTGGCGGCAGTTTGGATATTCCCTCCAGCGCTGGCCGCATCGATAAGTTCACAAAAACTCTCACGGAGCAATACGGGCTGAAGCTCTATCCGACCATCGCCGACCTGTGCAAAAATGTAGACGCCGTGATGCTCGAGAGCGTAGACGGACGGCCTCATTTGCGCCAGGCCATTCCTGTGATCGACGCCGGAAAACCAATCTTCATCGACAAGCCCATGGCCAGTTCGCTAGCCGATGTGATTTTCATTTTTGATTACGCCAAGAAAAAAGGCGTGCCGATTTTTAGCGCCTCCTCCCTGCGTTATGGTAAGACCACACAAGCTGCGCGGAATGGCAGCCTTGGCAAAATTATGCACGCCGAAACACACAGCCCCTGCTCGCTGGAGGTGCATCATCCGGATCTGTTTTGGTACGGCGTACACGGCTGCGAATCGCTTTTTACCGTGATGGGTAAAGGCTGCGAAAGCGTGATGCGTAAGACCACGGACGACGGCAAGATCGAGGTTGTCGGTTCCTGGAAAGGCGGTCGCACCGGCATTTTCCGGGAAGGCAAAGGTTACGGAGGGACCGCCAAGGGAACCAAAGGTGAAGGCCCTATCGGCGACTACAATGGCTACGCACCACTGGTTGTTGAAGCCGTAAAGATGTTTCGAACCGGCAAGGCACCCATCGACGCTCAGGAAACTATTGAACTATTTGCCTTTATGGCTGCTGCGGATGAAAGCAAGCGCCGTGAAGGCAGGCCGGTGAGGATCAATGAGATGATCCGACGGGCCCGACAGTAACGATTAACCGAGCTTCAGAAAATTCTGCAGCAATGTGCGGCCTTCCTCGGTGAGGATGCTCTCTGGGTGGAACTGCACTCCCCAGACAGGGTGCTCCTTGTGGCGCAGCCCCATTATCTCGCCTACCTCGGTTTCTGCCGTGATTTCCAAGCCCTCCGGCAATGTGTCTCGCTTCACAACTAACGAGTGATACCGCGTGGCCACAAACGGGCTCGGGATGCCTTCAAACAGATGTTTTTCATCATGTTTAATCAGGGATGTCTTGCCGTGCATCATTACATCGTTCACTACAACTTCAGCCCCGAACGAATGCGCAATGCACTGGTGCCCAAGGCACACCCCCAGTAGCGGAATACGGATGCCAAAAGTCTTGATGATTTCGTTGGACAGGCCCGCTTCGTGCGGGGTGCATGGGCCGGGAGAGATGAGTATGCGCTCGGGTTCTAGCTCTTCGATTTGTTCCAGTGTGATCTTGTCATTGCGATGAATCTGCATCTTCATGTTTTCCTCACCGAGATATTGAACAAGGTTGAACGTAAACGAGTCGTAGTTGTCAATGACCAGAAGCATGGCGATCAGGCGTTATTTCGGCTTTTTTTTCGGGGCGAGGCAAAAAGCTCCATTTGAGGGGCCGCGAAGAGGTCGTAGTTTTTCAGGATGCGGATGATCTGTAGCAGATCACTTTTCTGGTAATTTCGGTTCACTTCTATATGATTAATTAAATCGGCGAGCATCGTGCGAAACGCGATGATCGAATCAATGCCTTTCGCTCGGAGCACTTCGATGCTCTGCTGTCGCGCCTTTGTTCCGGCCGGTAAAGCGGGGACCACAAGCACTCTGGTCAATGGCCCAGGCCCCCCAAAGGCTTCGGTTGCACGGGCAAATGTTTCCGGCCCAGCGAAGCGGAACATTTCTGGTGCATTGGCTAAAACGGCTTGCGTAAACACTTCCGTATGCCACCCCTTCACCACTACCACTGCTCGAAGCAGATGCGATATATCTTCGGTAGATTCCAACACAAATGGCACCTCTCCCCCTTCAAGGGGCCCGCAAGGATTGTGTACATAAAAATCTATCTCATCATCCTCACGCTTGGGCGCGATATGCTTGCGCTGCTGCCTCACAAAAAATCCATGGAGCTCAAAAAACTCGCGGACTATGGTTTCGCTGACGGCCATTACTTTTACAGATTTTGGCGGACTACGGCCTCCTCGACGTTTTGTCCTGAGATAACTTGGCCGATTCGTTTTGCGAGGACGAATTGAATTTCACCTCCGCTGACTTTTTTGTCATGTTGCATGGCTGCGAAGAGCTGTTTCGTTTGCGGCACAGTAAGCTTTGCGTGTGTTGGTAATCCGGCAAGTTTAAACAATGAGATGATGCGCGCACAGTCTCTAGCGGGCAGTCCAGTGTGTTGTTCAGAGATTTTGGCGGCAGCAACCTGCCCAATGCTGATAGCTTCACCGTGCAGATATTTGCCATAGTCGGAAATTGCCTCAAGGCCATGGCCGATGGTGTGGCCAAAATTTAATATGGTCCGCACCCCGGCCTCTCGTTCATCTTTTCCAACAACCTCCGCTTTGATTTGGCAACAGCGCGCAATAACGGACGAGAGAGTGCTTGGATCATGTGCACAAAGCTTAGGCACCTCGCGTTCAAGGCGCAAAAAAAGTTTGGGGTCATAAATGATGCCGTACTTAATAACTTCTGCAAGGCCAGCGCGGAACTCGCGCGCGGGCAAGGTTCGCAACACATCGAGATCACAAAGGACAAGTTTAGGTTGGAAAAAGGCCCCTACGAGATTTTTCCCGGCCTCCAAGTTCACTCCCACTTTGCCGCCCACCGAGCTGTCCACCGCCGCCAGAAGTGTGGTGGGCACTTGAATAAAATCAATTCCCCGTAAATAGGTAGCCGCAACAAACCCCGCCAAATCACCCACTACTCCTCCGCCTAAAGCCACGACGAATGAGCCACGCTCAAGACGATGCCGGGCAAGGTAATCATAACAAGATTGAACATTTTCCAGCGTCTTGGCTTGTTCCCCTGCCGTCTGTGAAAGTTGAATGGGATTGAACCCTGCCTCCTTTAAAGAGGAGAGGGCAGGTCTGAGATAGCGCCTAGCAACATTGTGGTCTGAGATAACAACACATCGTCCTCCCAAACTAAGGCGGGCACAGTGGTCCCCGAGATCGGCAAGCAAGCCTGTCCCGATCCGGATCGGATAAGAGCGATCTGCCAGCGGTACTTTGACCGTGCGCACAACAGTATTGTGTTAGGCAGTAGCCTCCTCCGCAGAATAGGGGGCGATTGACTCCACACGCAAGCGGCAAGTTTCTTGGCCCAGTTGAAACTCGGTTTCCTCGCCAGTATTGCGTCCGAGAATGGCTTGGCCCATGGGAGTAAGGTAGCTGAGGTAGTTGTTGTCCGGATCTCCATCCCAAGCGCCAACCAACGCATAATCCTCTCTCTCGTTCGTATCGAGGTTAGTAACGGCAACTCTTGTGCCGATGTTTGCAGCTTCAATAGTAGCATCGTTGTAGTTTATGCCACGGGCACGTTCGACTTCGTTTTCCATTTCAGCTTTTTGCGCCAAGAGGACTTTTTGCTGTTCTTTAGCGGCCTTAAACTCGTGGTTTTCACGAAGATCGCCGTACTCTCGTGCGACTTCGATTTCCTTGGAATTGGCGGGAATTTTTTTCTGCACCAACTCTTCCAGCTCCTCCTTGCGGCGTTCAAGACTTGCCCACGAAACAATGAGGGAAGTATCTGCGACCCTCCCCGCCTTTTCCTTGTCGCCATGTGTGATAAATTCTTGAATGGCTGGGAATGCCTTTACCATCTTGCCCAGCAGAGAACGTTTATCCATACCCTCAAAACAAGTCGTCATCTGAATCGCCCGTGTGATATCCTTCACGACTTCTAGGTCGGCATCTTTTGTGATCGTCTCAAGAACGCTAGCGTCGGTCAGCAAAAAATCTCGAAGCTTACAGGCGCGCTTCTCATCACTGGTCTCACGCTCAATCGCGGAAAGCATGGCTCCGAATGTTTCCGGGTTGAGGATGTCTGCAAAATCGTCCGGTTTTTCCTTTGCCAGCCACAGTAGTAACTCTGCCCCGCCGGTGTGGTGATTGATCAATTTTTCCAATTCGGCCTTAAGTTCCTCCTGCTGGTTTCCTGCTACGAGGAGGGAGGCACATTCGCTGACAAGGCGAGCAGGGACTCGGTTGATTATCGCGATAAGTATCTCAGCCCAGTTCTCGTCATAAGATTGAAAGGATTCCAAGGCTCGGCGTTGCCGTGCCACTGGCATGCCGACTAACATTTCAGCCAATTGCGGCTCTTCCTCCCACACGGTTGTCTCGCTTGGGCAGTCATCCGCCACTTCGACTCCAAGTGCCTTGGCAAGATCGTCCCGCACCATCACCGCTTCCAGTGCAAGGCCTGGTTGGGTTCGGACATGTCCTCCAATTTCCTCGTGCAATCTGTCAATCGTACCTTCTGCCATCGCCCCTGCGTCATCGAGGTCTCGAACACTTTTGATGATATCATCTGCTTTTGTGAGGCGGGCCTTGAGTCCTCGAGCCCCATGAAATTCACCAAGCAGTCTTTCCTGCAATGGGACGTCCTGAGTATGATATTCAATGGGTTCGCTCTTCTTGGTGGGCAGCGTGAAGTGGCCGTCCTTTTTCATCTCGCGCCGGGCCGTTTCCCACCATTTTTTGTAGTCATCCTCCTCTATCCAATCAGGCACCAGAACTTCCCGAACTTTATCGTTAGTAGCTAGGTCACCGTAACTGTCAATGATCACCTTGATGATGGCGTGATGGTTTCGAACCGCTTCTTTAATCCCCTCCCTGTCGTTCACCATACGGGCCTCAATGTGGTCCTTTGATATGGGGGTGAGAATCTTGGGCGCAAAGGCGAGGTCAATGGCATGCCCAGGTCTGTTCGCAAAATCCACTGTCATTTTCCCCAGCACGCCATCTACTGTTTTGACTTCGCCAAATCCCCAGCTCTTGTGCATGCAAAATCCCTCCGAATACAACTGGAAAAGGGTGTCGACGTCGGCAGCACGAATTTTCCCAGTAGCCGCCATTTTTTCGAATTCTTCTTTCATGGATCGCTGGACACTACATCGCCCTCGCGAAAGGGCTCGCGTGACAGAATGCGTGCCGCGATAGTACCCGGGTGACGAGGGAAAAACCAAGAGAAATCGCCGTTCGCATCTTGCATGAGTGGGCAACCAAGCACATTCCCGCTGATTCTCTACTCGCTGAGGCCCTCCCCCAGCTCTCTGGCCCCGATCGAGGCCTGTGCCAAGAGCTTGTGCTGGGTGTCATTCGACGGCTCGCTACACTTGATTGGCTTATCAAACAAAAGACAAATGGACGCCAACAGCAGTCTCTTGCACAGACATTGTTACGACTTGGCTTGTATCAAATTTTTTTCCTCAATCGGGTGCCCGATCATGCCGCGGTAAATGAAATGGTCAACATCGCGCGGCAGCACGACCTCGATCGACAAACTGGGTTTATCAATGCTGTTCTTAGAAATTGTCTCCGTGAAAAGGAGGCCTGGTCGAAGAGACTTGAGGAACTGCGCACGCGCCAACCAGCGATCGGTTATTCACATCCTCAGTGGCTGGTGCAACGCTGGCAAGCTCGCTGGAAAGATTACCAAGCGCTCCTCGAATGGAACAACCAGCCCGCTCCCATTTACGCGCGCCGCAACTCTCTGAGGACCACCGCCGAAGAGCTAGAAATCCAATGGAAATCAGAAGGAGTTACATTCGAACCAGCGGAATTCCCCTGGCTTGATCCTGGCCTGATGTATCGTATTAAGGTCGCCGGTTCGCCAGCAGTCTTGCCGAGTTTTGATGAGGGGAAATTCTACATTCAAGATCCGAGCACTTTGGTTTCGATTCAAGAGCTTGACCCTCAGTCCGGCGAAAACATCCTTGATCTCTGCGCAGCTCCCGGAGGCAAGACCACTGCCATCGCCCAACGGATGCAGGACAAAGGCAGTTTACTCGCGACTGACATCGATAACAGGCGCCTTGAACGATTGCACAAAAATATCACCCGCCTTGGCATCACCTGCGTCCAACCCAAACCGCTATGCGGTATCGACCTTAATACTGCCGGCCCATTTGACCGGATTCTTGTTGATGCGCCTTGCTCCAACTCCGGAGTGATGCGCCGGCGCATCGATGTGCGCTGGCGCCTCCACGCGCGCGAACTGCCTGTTCTGGCCCGCAGGCAACTCGACCTACTCAAACGTGTTGCTAGATTGTTAAAGCCCGGGGGCGTGCTCATCTACAGCACCTGTAGCTTGGAGGCAGAGGAAAATGAAGAAGTCATCCGGGCGTTCTTGCAAAAGCACGGAAACTTCCGGCAGAACACCGCGCGCACGATCACTCCGATGAATGACGGCGTGGATGGCGCGTTTGTGGCGCGCTTGCGCTGCGAAACATCAGCGGTCGAGTAGACCATTAGTCGGGGCAAAATCATCCGTAAGAACTCGCGACCTCGCCGCACTGGCTGGCGCTGAGGCGCGAATGCGCGCAAGGCGTTTCCCGAAATGAGCGGGCAATTTAGGTCGAGCTAGTCGCAGCGCATCTACCTTGGCTTTCAGCGTTGCACTCGTCAGCCCTTGCTTGGACTTTACGCCTAAAATAACGATGTTTCGTGAATCGCTGGCAGGAAAATGATATACATTCGGAAACACCTCCTTCATCGTGTTATACATTGAGCCCACAATGTTAGCCCGCCATCCCTGATAAGAGCCGATCACATTGTATACCAGCGCTCCATTTTCCGTAAGATCTTCGGACGCCATCTCAAAAAACTCCTTTGTCGCCAGATGATAGGGGATGTTTGAGCCGTATAGGTTTGATGTGTACGCGTCCATCAGAATGGCATCGTATTTGTGTTTCTTGTTCCGTCTCAAAAAAGTGCGGCCGTCACCAAAGTAAATCTTATGCTTTGGCGTCTCTTTCACATGGAAAAAGCGTTTTGCCACCTTGGCCACTTCTGAATCAAGCTCCACGGTGTCCATGTGGATATCAGGATAATAATTGTTGAAAGCCCGAAATGTGCTGCCGCCACCGAGGCCGATCATCAGTACGCGCTTCGCGTGCGGGTTCCACAGGAGCGGCATTTGAAAATATTCCGTGTATTCAAAGTGGCCGTAAATCGGGATTCGAGTCCACATGCGCGTCTCCATCGACCCATTGAAACGCAACAGACGGTAGCCGCTCGAATCCTCCACCGTAATCTGGTTGTGCGCTGAGGTTTTACGGTAGCGCACCTCTGCCTTTGTTGTCGACGCAACAAGTAGAGCCACCAACAATATTATTGTTCCTGTGTATCTTCTGGCCATAACCAATCGATAAGACAGCATACATATGCCAGCCCAAGCGTCAACACGCCGGTAAGATAAAAAATGGTGGGAGTCGAAAAATGATCGATCAAAACATAGGCAGACACAAGCACGCCGCCAATACTGCCCACTGTGCTGGCTGCATACACGAGGCCGCTCACCGTGCCCACATGCGTCATCTGCCGCGCCGCCTGACGAATCATATAAGGCGAAATCATTGCCAGCACAAAGCATGGTAACAAAAACACCACCGCACTGCCGATCGCCGGATCTAGCTTGCGCCATATGGCGGGCACCTGAGTAATTTTTTCCTTTTCAATCGGTTGCACTTCAGACGCGCTGGGATCGTCGCCTTGAAGGAAATCCGGGTCCAATCCCGAAAGCAGATCATTTTCCACCACGGCCGGTACTGCTTCGGTTGCCGTCATCGGCACGTGCCGATCGACAATGGCATTGAGAATACCCGGTGCCAGGGTCGGAATGGAGAGCACTGACACCGCAGCCGGCACAAGCATCGCCCCAAGATATTGCGCGCGCCGCCATCGGTCGGCCAATTTGCCGCCGATTGCGTAACCTAACGCGAGCGCCAACATCACCACGCCTATTTGGCTGGTCCAAACATAGAATGCCCCACCAAACCACGGCTGCAGATAGCGTGCCCCAACAATTTCCAAAACCATCACTGCGAAGCCACCAAAAAAAACCAGCGCTCCCAAGGCGACCGCTCGTCCGTGTGAAGTTGGAGCTTGGTCTGTCACGTCAGGGAAAAACTGCCACGGCTAGGTTTGTGCGTTCTCGAACCATCTCGGCCATTTCCTCAAGTTCGGTCGCCTCTAGCCTGATTGCGTATGTCTCGGATGTGGGCCGCGACACGGTGTAGAGGTGCACTTCACGGATTTGTCCGCCGCCATCTGCAATGTCACCCAAGCGCCGGCAATAGGCCTCCTGCTCCGTTTCACTCATTGCCTTGCCCTCCAGCTTGAAGAACAGGCTTTGAATGATGATCGGGCGCAATTTCGATGTCTCAAGCAGGTTGTTGAGAATGCGCTCAAATTTCACAGGAGTTCGGTTGACGAGCTCGAAATATTTCTCCGTGCCGGCGTCCAGCTTGGCCCAAATTTCGCCATTGTTGTGGTCCATCACTTCCAGCCCACGCTTTACGTCAGACTTGTCCAAGCCAGCTGCATCGGTAATCAGCACGATCTTGGTCGTCTCCAGGACTTCGGCCTGCTTCACGTCTACCACCGCTTCCACACACTCTGCGAAATTGTGAATCATAGTCGGCTCACCATCGCCGCTGAAGGCGATGTCTCTGACCTCACGCGTCAACCAAGGGACCTCGTCAAATTTTGGTTCTTTGGCCAAGGCCCCATCGCGGGCAAACTGTACCATGGTTGTGAGTTCATTCTTCATCTGGCGCAAATTGACCTCTGTCGCCGCGCTTGGAGTGTAGCGATCTACCTCGCAGTAGACGCAGTCAAAATTGCAGATCTTGTCCGGGTTAAGATTCACACCAATGGAGAGCCCCTTGCTGCGGCGCGAGATAACCGGATACACAAACGTGAAATTCGAAAAGTGCCGCGTGTGATCCTGCACCGCAGCCCAAGAGGATTTGATTTCCGTGGAGTCCTCGCCCATGCGCCCACTCTACTCTGTGTCCGTCGCCTTGCCAACGCTCAAGCGTGTCAGCGACCAAAGCGGTTTATGGCCGAGCCAAATGTCTCCGTCTCGCCATTGTCCAGAAAATATTTCCATCCCCTGAGCTCGCCCTCGCGGTATTCGCTCTTATATTTCAAGGTGCCATCCTCATGCCATCCCCTCCAAATCCCGTCACGTTTATTCAGGGAAAAATATCCCGCCAGTTCTTTTTTCCCAGAAGGATAAAGATATACGATGGGTCCATGCTTCACATTCTGCATATAGTGCGTTTTCTCGCGCAAGTTGCCTTGCTCATCCCAACGCTGCATCTGGCCATCTCGCTTTCCACTAACCAATGTGTATTTTAGGTGAGGAATCCCGCTTGGATGGAATATTGTCACCGTACGGTTGAGCGTCAACCAGCGCACCCGATTCCGTCGTTCCATCTCTTCTGCAGCCTTTCGATCTTCCTCTCGCTTCCTTTCCACCCTCTCTCGTTCCGCTCGCGCCATCGCTTCAATCCGCTCTTTTTCCTGCTCCTCACGTAATCGTTCGCGACGCCCCTCCTCCTTCCGTTTTTCCCTTTCCCGGTCGATTCTCTCATGGTCTTTCACCACCGCCTGGCCCAGTCGACGCGCCGTATGAAGGTCGCCCTCTGTCACTCGGTCCGGCCATCGCGAGGGGTCAAGCCCATATATTATTTCAAACCACTCATATAACTTGGGGCGGCAGAGTTTCAGCTCTTCAGACCGTTCAAAAAATGCAACGGTGCCGCAGGCGAAAAATTCCGCCATGTTCGTGGCTCCATATTCGCGAACCACTCGCGTACCGGTTTCTCCCTCCCACCGTTTACACAGGTCCGCAAATTCGCGTTTGACAAAATGTTTCCATGCTCGCTTTAAACCGCGATCCTTAAACTCCGGAAGGGCATCTGCTCGCCCGTATTTTTGGTCGATGATATGGGCAAACTCATGAATAGCTAGATTGTAGTTGTCCACGCCATCCTCCATGCCCTCCTTCGTCCAGTACCACCCGGCCCGTACCCGTACCCCATTCGCATCTCCAGCTGCATGCGGCTTACCCGCCGGGGCCAAGTCCTTCTTAAAAAATTCTACCGTCTGAAATTCTGAAAAATCCTCCCTGCAGCGCCGTAAAATAAGCACGCACGCTTCTGCGGCCATGCATACTTTATGCTCCTCCTTCTGAATAATAGCTGAATGCCATTTCCAATCCACCTTGCTGATAAACCACACCATATGCTCTTCCAGCTCAGCGGTAAGATCCTCTGGCAGACGCCGGTAAATGGCTACCTGTCGTTCAAGTATTTTGCGCCATTCCCGCTTGAAGCCTTTCGGGGCAGGCGCGTCATGAGAAGTGATAGCCATGGCCGTGCCACACCATAACACAATGAAACAAATTTCTTTCCCAGCAAAAACAGGCTACATGCCCATGATCTCGTATCCACAATCCACATATAACACTTGACCGGTAATAGCCGCCGCACCGTCACTGGCGAGGAATGTCCCCGTTGCCCCGAGTTCTACCGGAGTTACATTGCGCTTTAGTGGGGCATGTGCCTCATAGTGCTTGAGCATGCTGCTGAAGCCGGCAATGCCGCGCGCCGCAAGGGTGTTCACTGGGCCAGCACTGATGCAATTCACGCGGATTTTCTTTTCTCCCAAGTCAGAAGCCAAATACCGAGTGCTCGCCTCAAGGGCGGCCTTGGCCACTCCCATCACATTATAATGCGGCACCACCTTCGCTGCTCCGTAATAGCTCATCGCCACTATGCTCCCTCCTTCGGTCATCAACGGCGCTGCCGCGCGGGAGAGTGCCACCAGAGAATAAGCGCTCACATCATGCGCCACCCGAAAGGCCTCGCGTGAGGTGGAAACAAAATCGCCTTCCAGGGCCTCCTTCGGCGCGAAGGCTACCGAGTGCAACATGAGATCCAGCCCTCCGTCAAATTTATCGCCTACCTCGTTAAACACCCTATCGATGTGATCATCCTGCGTCACGTCGCATTCGGAGATAAGGGTATCCTCTCCAAACGTCTCGACCAGTTGTTCGACGTTTTCTTTAAGTCGCTCCCCCTGATAGGTAAAGGCCAGCTCCGCTCCGGCCTCCTTCCATGCCTGCGCGATGGCCCACGCGATGGATCGCTTGTTAGCCACCCCAAATACAACTCCTTGTTTGCCGGATAAAATTCCCATATCTACCGCCAGCCCTACGGAAATTCATCCCTTGGGGCAAGACACAATTATCCCGTGCTCGACGTGATTGTGGTAGGTGATAACATCAGTACATGACTCACCCCGCTTTATGTCTCTGCTTGAGCCTGCCTTTTATCGCTCGTGCAGACGACACACCAGCCGTCGCACAAACCGCGATGTTCAAAGGCTCTGCCTTTATGCGATCTATCTCGGTCGCCGGAGGTTATCTTTGGCGTTACTCGCCCGATTTGAAGCTGGTAGCAGGCGAGATAAGGGCGTCCAAGACCATGATCTGGATTCAGCCACCGGGAACACCTTCGGTGGGCGAAGCCTTTTTGAAGGCATACGAGGCAACGGACGACGCGTATCTGCTTGACTGCGCATTGGCGGTTGGCGATTGCCTGGCAATGAGTC
>CAZTTU010000052.1:0-11384 GCA_964616045.1 uncultured Verrucomicrobiota bacterium
CTCGTTGGCTTGGCAAAGCGTGTTCAGCCGCCTCCGCCATCCTTTGCCGACCTTAGCCCCGCGCAGCGCAATGCCATCCGCGAGGATTACGTGACGGAAAAATCCTGGGAAATAGCTGGCAATCGCGGGCGCAGTTTTCATCAGTTATTGACCAATCGCATGGCGCGAGGCGAATCGTTGGCCAACGTGACGTCGAGTGCCACCTTAAAGCCTGTGCTGCTGCCGCCCTTTACGCTGGCACAGACGGCATGGCCCAAGACGCGCATATTACCGGCGATTGGGATAGGTGTAGCGCAAGAGGCGGTTCACGCGCTCTTAGCCAAACCCGCGCCGACGGCGGGTGCCTTTATGGAACGGCCTTGGGGCGGATTCATTATGCATCTAAAAAAACGCACACCGGTGTCGCCGACCACACTGGCCAAGGAATTCCCCAGCTATCAGAAATTGTTGCGGGCGCAAGGGTTGAACGCGGCCCGGCAGCCTAGCGCGCAAATCTCCAGAGGGGCAATACTTGTGCCGGGTCCACCCGGATGGTTCCTGCCAGAATTAGAACGCCTGCGACTGGCCCTGTTTGTGGAGCTTAAAGGTAACAGCGCTGTCCATGCCAGGGCAGTTGCTGCAGCACGGAAACGATTACAGGGCTGGCCAGAGCCATTGGGCGCGGAAACCTCGGCGGCTGTTGCGGAGATTTCGCCGGAGGCTCTGAAGGCCAACGACGCGCTGCTTAAGTTGAGCCTGTCCACCAACGCGGTGAAGCCGGGGGCTTGGCTGCAGTCGGCGAAGGCGCATTCGCAAACATCGGCTGCGCGTCGAGCCCGACTATTGGGTGCGGTGGCGTTTTTTACCGAGAACCAGCCCAAGGAAGCTGGAGAGCATTTTGCTGGTCTGAGGACCGCAGTCGATCCGCTGACCCCCATTGCACAGTTGGGCTATGCTGTCTGTCTTGACGACCAGGATGATCCTGGGGCGTCTGCGGCTTACCAAAAGGTCATCACGACCGACCCTCGTCACATGGCGGCGGTCATAGCACGCTTGGGGCTGGCGGCACTGGAGAAGCGGCCAGACCTTTGCCAGGAAGTTATTGAAAACGATGTTGTGGGTTATTGGGCACGCCTGGTCGATGGGCTGCTTCAACGTCTGCGCACAACGTCGCAGTGATCTTATTCACATTGTCTGGTTCGGCCTTGAGAAGGTTCGGTTTATGTGTAACGATTCATCTGGGCGGTTTGAAAGGATTGCCCCCCCCTGCTGTGGGTTGATACCCTTGGCTCTCGGCAGAGGTTTTGGTCGCTGGGGATTTCCTTGTCTTTCCGGCGACCTTTTTCAGTTCAGGTTGTTCACTGTGTAGTTCGGATTGAAGTTCAGATTGCTTAGTGGCCTGTCATATGGTAGGGTTTGCTCGGTGCCCCGTGTTTTCTTCATTCTGATGGTCGCAATGTTGACCGCTTGTTCCAAGGTGCCGGTTCCTCCTGCCCCACCCGAACCCGCCAAAGTCACGGAGGGTGATCCAGCCGGGCGCATTAAGGATGAACGAGAGCGACTGGATCTTGAAATTTGGCAGCCGGAAGAACAGGCGCAGGCACATGAAGCCACGTTCATCGCGTTTTGGGATGCCTTGCGCGAATCGAAAGACAAATGGGAGGTGTTCGGCAAATTTCCACCGGGGAAGCTAAGACTGGGGATGCCGGGAAAGGCCATTGAGCATGACTGGGGTATTCGCACGACAGATTTTGAAGGTACAAGCCGGGAAGTAACCGACTGGCCGGGGTTCCTTCAGGGATTGCGCTCTCAGGGTATTGAAGTCGTTCAGACCGAGTGGCATCAGGAACGTTTCACACCTGTGGGAAATCAGCCGGCTCGTTCCCTATTCAACTTTACAATTCACGCCCGCAAAGCGGATGAGCGACGTTGGAATGTCCGAGGACAGCTGGAAGTGGAATGGTCGTCGAACAAGGATTCGATGGGGCTGTATCGGCCCGTTTCAGTTACGGTGGTGAAATTACGGCTTATGGAGCGCCTCGGTCTCGTGCCGTTCCGCGAGGTAGCATTGCTTGATCCACAGGTCGACCGTATTGATGGCCCTCAAAAGTCAACTGCTATGCCTCTTTTGGTTCATGACCTGGACGGTAACGGATTGGCTGATATCCTCTTGCCTGGCTCCAATCTCGTCTATTGGAATCGAGGTGACTGGACACTTGAGCGTGACCGGTTGTGTGACTATCCAGTATCCTTAGTGAACGGAGCTTCGTTGGCGGACTTCACGGGGGACGGGCGGGTTGATCTGTTGGTTCTGTTGCCCGGGACTGTTCCAGGGCTTTACGAAAGTGACTCTGGCGGCCGGTTCGTCAGCAAACCTCGTAAAGTTGCTGCCGGTCTGCCCTCCGAAGGCCCCTCCTTTGCCACTGCCGTGGGCGATCCTGACGGCGATGGTGATCTGGACATATGGGTGCCACAGTACAAGAGACCCTATATAGATGGGCAATTTCCTACGCCCTATTATGACGCGAATGATGGCTACCCAAGCTATCTGCTTGTCAATGATGGACGGGGTAATTTTACCGATGGCACCAAAGCTGCGGGCCTGACCACCAAGCAGCTTCGGCGTACCTACAGCGCATCTTTTGTGGATATCGATGCCGATGGAGATCAGGATTTAGTGGTGGTAAACGATTTTGCCGGCATGGATCTTTATCTGAACAACGGCAAGGGCAGATTCACAGATGCCACCGCACAACTCGGTACCGACCGACATAGCTTTGGAATGAGCCATGCTCTGGCGGATTTCAATGGAGACGGCCGAATTGACATATATATGACCGGCATGGCCTCCACCACTGCTCGCCGACTGGAGGCCATGGGTTTGAGCCGGGAAGGGTTCGAGGGGCACCAAAAAGCCCGGATGCTGATGGGCTATGGGAATCGAATGCTGCTGTCGAGTGAAAAAGGGCTGAAACAGGCCTCATTCAATCACCAGATTGCTCGAACTGGCTGGAGTTGGGGCTGCACGGCCTTGGATTTTGACAACGATGGCGACCGGGATCTCTTCATCGCCAACGGAAATATTAGCAGTAAATCCTGCAAAGACTATTGTACCACCTTCTGGCGCCATGACATTTATGGAGGCAGCTCAGCGGAGGACAAGCATTTGAATCTGTTCTTCAAGGAAAATCACCGTCAGATGGAAACTATCTCCTGGAACGGCTTTGAGCACAATGTGTTGTACATGAATGAGGGTTCTGGCGACTTTGCCAATGTTGCGTGGTTGCTTGGATTGGCGCATGAATATGATTCCCGTAGTGTCGTGAGCAACGATCTGGATGCTGATGGCCGACCAGATCTCCTGGTCGTTGAGGAGCGATGGTTGCCGGATCATAAGTCCAGAGGGCATTATGTGCATGTGTTGCGCAACCAATGGCCGGGAGAACGCCGCTGGATCGGAGTGTATTTGGAGGGCGCAGGGAAGGGCTTCTTGCCCATTGGTTCGGTGGTTACGCTGCGCACTTCGAGAGGTACGCAAGTAGTGCCGGTGGTTACGGGCGATTCGTTTTCCGCTCAACACGCTCCCACGGTTCATTTCGGTCTTGGCGACGCCAAACCAGAATTGCTTGAGGTGCATTGGCCCAACGGCAAAACATCGAGGCTGGACCAGCCGGCCATCAACCAATATCACAACGTGACCCCCGAATGAGCCGAAACTATATCCACCTTGCCGTTTGCTGGATATGGGTTTTTTCCCACGCTTGCAGCAAGAATTCAGATTCCCTGCCAATCGACAAGCCCAAGATGGCTTCGTCAGTTCGGGAGGCGACCTCTGATCAGGTTAGCAGGGGCGTCGACGGTTTGGCTCGGCGTCAAGGCGAAGACCGGCCTTTTACTGGTGTGGTTATTGATCGTCATCCTAACAATAAGAAAAAGCTTGAGATGCCCTTCAAAGACGGTCGAGTCGAAGGCGTCTGGCGCGAATGGGATCAGGCGGGCGTGCTGGTGGTAAGGAATTACTGTGAAGCGGATGTCCGTATTGTAGAGCTGGAAGCAGAAGCTGCCAGGCAAGTGGAGGCGCAATTTCTTCAACGAAAGGAATTGGACACGAGCGTGTGGAAATCTGAAGATCTCGCGCAGCGATATGAGGAAAGCTTCGTGGTCTTTTGGGATGCGCTACGGAAGGCTAAGGACAAATGGGCTGTGCTAAAACAGTATCCTCCGGGTCGATTGACTTTGGGAAGTCCGAGCTCTGTAAAGGATTATAAGTGGGGTGTTCATGCCACGACTTATGGCGGAACGGGACGCGTTCTTGAGCCAGGCGAATGGCCGGCTTTTCTGGAAGCCTTGCGTGAACAAGGTTACCAAATTCATGAGTCGGAGTGGCATCAGGAGTCATTTATTGCCCCCAAAGAAGGACAGGCGGCACGGTCGCGAGTGCGGTATTTGCTCCATGTTACACGAAATCCGGACACCCGTTTAGTTGTTCGTGGAACCTTGTTGGTGACATGGTCGAAAAATCAGGATGCTGGCGGTCTTTATTTGCCTGAGAGCATAAATGCTTCAGAGTTCAAGGTGCTGGAACGTGCGGGTCCGCCAGTATTTACCAAGGCTCGAACAATTGACACATCACCTGAGCGGGTGAATTCGAAGAATTCACGCCAAGCTGTCCCTCTAATGGCCTATGATCTTAATCGCGATGGATTTCCTGAACTGCTCCTGCCGGCTGCAAATTTGGTTTACTGGAATCGGAACGGCAAATTGGATAAGGACGATTTGTGCAAGGTGCCCTCGAAGCAGTGTAGCTCGGCATTGGTGGCCGATTTTACGGGTGATGGTTGGGCAGACCTATTTGTTGCCGAGGTGGAAGGTGCCACGATTTTATATCGGGGGAATGAGTATGGTCGCTTTGAATCAAAGAAGAAGGCAGCTGCTGGGCTTGAGCTGAGAATGCCCTTTGCCAGCACAGCGGGTGACATTGACGGTGACGGAGATTTAGACCTTTGGGTGACTCAATATCGGGCGCCTTATCTTGACGGTCAAATGCCCACGCCCTATTACGATGCTAATGACGGCTGGCCATCGTACCTGCTTTTGAATGATGGTGCCGGTAACTTTAGCGACGCCACCAAGGTTTCCGGTCTGGCGACAAAGAGATTGCGCCGAACCTACAGCACTTCGTTTGTAGATCTCGACGAGGATCATGATTTGGACCTAGTGGTGATCAGCGATTTTGCAGGGCTTGATATATGGCTTAATGATGGCCATGGAAAGTTCACCGATGTCACCAGACAATTGGGGAATGATAGATTCAGTTTTGGGATGTCACACGCGCTGGCCGATTTCAACCGGGATGGTCGAGTAGATTTGTACATGACAGGCATGGGTTCCACCACCGCGCGTCGGCTAGAAAGCATGGGTTTGGGCCGTTCAGAATTTCCTGGCCATCAAGAACACCGCATGAGGCTTGGTTACGGCAACAGGCTTTTCTTGGGAGGGCAGAAAGGGCTGCATCAGGCACCCTATAATGATTTACTGGCGCGCACAGGCTGGAGTTGGGGTTGCACAGCTTTCGATTTTGATTGTGACGGAGATGAGGATATTTTCATCGCAAACGGCCATCGTAGTGGCTCAACCTGCCGTGATTATTGCACTGTTTTCTGGCGGCATGATATTTACACGGGAGACTCGAAAGAAGATCCATTGGTGGAATCCTTTTTTAACGAATCACTGGGCGAACTACTGGCCGGTATGTCTTGGAATGGCTTCGAGCACAATGTGCTCTATCAGAATGAAGGCAAGGGGACCTTTGTTAATGTGGCTTGGCTGATGGATGTAGCGCACGAATATGACTCCAGGTCCGTGCTTGCCGAGGATTTTGACGCGGATGGCCGATTAGATCTGGCAGTTGGTCAGCTAAAATGGACGAAAGATAATGAGGAACTGCCGAATTATGTGAATATTATGAATAACCAAATGCCCCACACCAACAATTGGGTGGGTGTTCGCTTACACGAATACGGTCCTGGTCGCTCGCCGATAGGCGCTACGGTACGGATACTGTACGACGGACCCGATGCGGTGCGGCATGTGGTTACGGGTGATTCCTACCGTGCTCAGCACTCCGGGCAAAAGCATTTTGGTATTGGCACGGCTAAGAAGGTGGATGCCATTGAGGTGCGTTGGCCCAACGGCCAGATGTCACGGATTAAGAAGCCTGCCATTAACCAGTACCACACTATTTCGCCTCCGAAAGAGAAAGCAGAAGCGCCATGAAACTGATCCTGCTTATCGTATCCTTGGGGTTGAATTGGGGTTGTAGTCGCTCTGAGTTGGCTGATCCTGCACCCCTTTCTGTCGCTTCTATAGACTGGAAGGCACTGGAGCGAGCGCAGGACGGGCGCTTTTTGCATCAAGGTTCGCCTTTTAATGGTGTGGCTGTCAGTGAATATGAGGATGGGAGCAAACGAGTGGAGGCGCAATTCAAGGATGGTCGATTGCATGGCTCATATTCGCGTTGGCACAAGGATGGATGGAGGCGTATGGAAATGCATTTTGCACAGGGCGTATCTGATGGAGAGTGGACGCAATGGCAGGCTAATGGGTTGGTGGAAAAGATTGAAGTTTGGCATATGGGTAAGCTTGTGGAAACCCGATACAGCGAGCATATCACCGAGGCAGTAGAGCTAAAGGAGGAAAGGCGCGCCGAATTGAATAACTCGATTTATGCTGAAGAGGAGACTGCTCAGATCCATGAACAGACATTCGTGGCATTATGGGATGATATCCGGGCGGCTGAGGACAAGTGGGTGCCTCTGGAAAGATTTCAAATGAGTGGCCTGATACCTGGTATGCGTGGCGAGATGACCGAACTGGACTGGGATATAAAACGCACGGAATGGATAAGAGGCGGCCAATCATTGACCCTGAGGGATTGGCGAAGTCGATTAGCCTCACTGCGGAAGCGGGGAATTGAATTGGCGGAGACCGAATGGCATCAGGAAAAATTCGAATCTGAGGCGACGGGCGGATTGCCACGATCGGAATTCAAGTTTTTACTCCATGTTCGTGATAAAGCAGTGGAGCAACGTTTTGTTGTGCGTGGTAATATTTCCGTGACCTGGACGGGCAAACGCGACCCAATGGGTCGTCCTGTCCCGGGTCAGGTTGAGGTATTGAATGCCACAATCTGGCAACGCAAAGGATCCCCGGCCTTTACTTACTGGCATCATCTCGACCCATGGAAACATGCTCCCCTTGAGCAACGGAAGGTGCTGGCGCCTTTACTGGTATACGACCTAAATCGCGATGGGCTATCTGAGGTTATTTTTGCAGGCAGCAATTTGGTTTATTGGAATCGCGGCGGGGGTAATTTTGAGAAAGGCATACTGTGTAATCATCCTTTGCCGGGGTTGACAGGAGCAGTGGTGGCAGATTTTAGTGGCGATGGTCAGGCGGATTTGCTGGCCTGCTTCAAAGGCCAGCCGCCTGCCTTGTTTGCAGGTGATGTGCAGGGGCGTTTTTCTGATCCGCCCAAGCAGATATTATCCATTCCGCCAACTAAAACGAGTTATGCCATCACTGCCGGTGATATCGATGCCGATGGTGATCTGGATGTTTATCTTACTCAATACAAGTTTGCCTATGAACTTGGGCACATGCCTACGCCTTTTTATGATGCAAATGACGGCAATCCAGCATACTTACTGGTTAATGAAGGAGGTGGAATCTTTGCCGATGCCACTGCAAAGGCTGGGTTGGACTCTAAACGACATCGACGGACGTACAGCAGTTCATTGGTGGATCTTGATGACGACAGTGATCTTGACTTGGTTGTGGTGAGCGACTTCGCCGGTTTGGATTATTATCTCAACAACGGACAAGGCCAATTTTCCGACGTTACATCACGACTGGGAGACCACCGTTTCAGCTTTGGCATGTCACATGTGCTGGGGGATTTCAACAGTGATGGCAATATGGACCTGTACATGGTGGGAATGGGATCAACCACGGCACGTCGCCTTGAGGCTATGGGTGCAAATCGTGAGGATTCCCAAAAAGTTGACGCGCATCGAATGAAATTGGGTTATGGAAATCGGCTATTACTAGGGGACGGGAAAGGCGGCATGACCCAATCACCGCATAACCATCTGGTAGCCCGAACTGGCTGGGGCTGGGGCAGCACCGCCTCTGACTTTGACAACGACGGTGACGAGGATATTTACGTGGGCAACGGCAATATTAGCGGTGAGACGGCACAGGACTACTGCACCCACTTTTGGCGACATGATATTTTCGAAGGTGATTCGCAGCCGGACATATCGCAGGGGCTATTGTTCGACCGTAAGATGGCGTGTCTCGACACCATTTCATGGAATGGCTTTGAGCATAACGTGCTATTGATGAACGATGGTACAGGGGTGTTTTCGAGCGTGGGATGGTTAATGGATGTGGCCCACGAGTTTGACTCCTATAGTGTGGTGAGTGACGATCTGGACGCCGACGGTCGCCCCGACCTGCTGGTGATCCGTGCCGATAGAAATATCAAACCCGGGAAGGACCAGTTGGGCAACGACGAACAACGGGGAGGCGAAAGCCTGCTGCTACAGCGCAATCAGTGGCCCAAAAAGGGAAAGTGGATTGGAGTGCGCCTACACGAATATGGTCGGGGGTTTTCACCCATTGGAGCGCGTATCTTCGTGCAGCATCCTGATGGAGTATTGTCTCGTCAGGTATTTGTTGGCGACTCCATCATAGCACAACATTCGAACCATAAACACTTTGGGTTGGGCAGCATAGATCGGGTGGATGCCATTGAGGTTCGCTGGCCCAACGGCCAGGTATCGGAACTCAAGAAGCCTGCCATTGACCAGTACCACACCATTGCACCCCCTAAGAGAGAAGCGTCAAAACCATGAGGTTTGTCTTCCTTTGCATCGTCCTGATGTTGAGTTGGGGCTGTGGACGTTCTGAGGCTCCAGAATCTTCATCCGGGCCGAAGACGGTGATCAAACCTGGGGAAGTCGGGCTAACTGAGCTGGAGAAGCGTGGTGACGGTCGGTATTATTTCAAGGGAGGTGCTGCGACTGATCCATTCACCGGGGTGGCAGTGAGGCGACATTCCAATGGTCAGGTTCAACATGAGGTGCGTTTGGTCGCCGGTCTGAAGCATGGGCCAGAATTCGAATACAATGCAGACGGCCAGCTGGTGGTGCGCCGCGGTTGGAATGAAGGCCGTTTGGAGATTGAAGAATCGGGCGAGGATTTGCGTGCTGTGGAAGAGATGCTGGAGGAGCGTGCGCGACGTGACCAGGGCGAATGGCGTTCTGAGAGCAAGGCTCAGGTTTACGAGGAGACTTTTGTGAAGCTTGCTGATGATCTGCGCAACCATCGTGGCGAATGGGGGCCTTTGGAGACGTTTGTCTTTGACAAGCTCACGCTACCCGCATCGGGAGAGGGCGTAACTGAGCATGACTGGGGGATTCGCTCAGTGAAGCACGATGGTGTGGCGCAATCATTTACCCCCTCCCAGTTTCGCGAGCGTATTGCGGCTGTGAAAAAAGCGGACGTACGACTAATGCAATCGGAGTGGCATATGGGGGCCTTTCGAGAAACGAAGGCTGGTGCGGAATCGGATTTTAATTTTGTGTGGCATGCACTGAGTGACAAGCCGGCCAAGCGCTGGATTGTACGCGGTAAGTTGACAGTGAAATGGGCCGACCGGAAGGACTCGCAGGGCCATTTTGTGGCGGGATCACTCTCGGTCTCGGATCTGGTGGTACTGGAGCGCGCAGGGTCCCCGGTTTTCGAGGCCATGGCCCGTATGGATCCGCGCCAACTCGCACAACCAGGGCAGAAGCAGATGGCTGCTATGCCGCTGATAATGTACGATCTGGACCGCAACGGTTTCTCGGAGTTGATTTTGCCGGGCAGTAATCTCGTGTTTTGGAATCGGGGAGCTGGAAAAATGGCCGCTGCTCCCTTATTTGCCCGGGTTCCACAGAAAATGGACGGCGCCACCCTTGCTGATTTTACCGGCGACGGATTTGCCGATCTGTTCGTGCTGCCGCGCGAGGCGGAGGCGGGGCTGTATGTTGGCGATACCCGGGGACGATTTACGGGTGAGCCGAGGCCTGTTGCCATGCCGGTGAAGCATCGCGGGATTGGGTACGCTTGTCCTGCAGGTGACATTGATGGCGATGGCGACCTGGATTTGTTCGTGACCCAATATCAGCCCCCTTATCTTAAGGGACAGTTTCCCACGCCGTTTTACGATGCCAATGATGGTTGGCCGTCGTGTCTTTTGCTGAATGATGGCAAGGGGAATTTTTCTGATGGCACCGTGAGTGCGGGGTTGGCGGCCAAGCGCTATCGACGGACGTACAGCAGTTCATTGGTGGATCTTGATGACGATGGGGATCTGGATTTGGTGGTGATCAGTGACTTTGCCGGTCTTGACGTGTATCTCAATGATGGGCGTGGCCGGTTTTCCGATGTGACGGCGCAGCTGGGTGAGGATCGATTCAGTTTTGGCATGTCGCATGCCTTGGCTGATTTTGACCGGGACGGGCGCCTGGACCTGTACATGGCGGGCATGGGGTCCACCACCGCACGTCGTCTGGAAGGCATGGGGCTGGGACGTGAGGATTTTCCGGAGCATCAGTCGCATCGGCTAAAGCTGGGCTATGGCAACCGGCTGTTTCTTGGTGGCGTTGATGGCCTGAGCCAGGCGCCCTACAATGACTCGTTGGCTCGCACCGGTTGGAGCTGGGGTTGCACGGCATTCGATTTTGACAGCGATGGCGACGAGGATCTGTATATTGGCAACGGACACATAAGCCGCAAGTCAGTGAAGGACTACTGCACGGTCTTTTGGCGGCACGATATCTATGAAAGCACCAAGCGGGCCGAATTAAACCCGGTGCTGGATCATGTCTTTGCTACGGCTCAAGAGTCATTTCAGGAAATGTCATGGAATGGTTTTGAGCATAATGTGCTTTTCATGAATGAAGGTGAGGGGTCTTTTGTGAACGTGTCCTGGCTGCTGGGTGTGTCGCACGAGTATGACTCGCGTTGTGTAGTGAGCGATGACCTGGATCGAGATGGCCGGCCGGATCTCATTGTGACTGAGCGTGGTTGGGACGAGCGCACCGGGGCCATCCCCCGTATCGTCCATCTGTATCGCAACACATTGGAAAGCGGGAACCATTGGATTGGGGTAAGCCTGCACGAGCACGGCCCCGGCCGTTCGCCGATGGGTGCGCGAGTGACAGTTCGATTTGAGGGACGGGAGCACCGCCGGTCAATTGTTTCAGGCGATTCCTATAGTGCTCAGCATGCCAACCAATTGCACTTTGGGTTGGGCAGCATAGATCGGGTGGATGCCATTGAGGTTCGCTGGCCCA
>CAZTTU010000052.1:11484-16680 GCA_964616045.1 uncultured Verrucomicrobiota bacterium
ACGGCCAGGTATCGGAACTCAAGAAGCCTGCCATTGACCAGTACCACCTGCTAAAGCCATAGTGTGCCGGATGATGAGATTCGTTTTACCCACGTTCATCTTCATAATTTTGAGCGTAATGTTTATTGCAGGGTGCGATGACAGGGGCTCTAAAGGGGCACAGGCGTTTGAGAAAGGTATACCGGTCGTTTCAGGCTCGGACCTTGAGGTGGTTGGCAGTACCTCGGTGGATTTTCCCGATGCTCCCGCTGATGCATTCGAGGGTGACATTAACATTTGGTTTTATGAAGGCCAGCCTTTCACAGGCTGGTCGGTTATGAAGTACGATAATGGCAACTTGGAGCGCAAGGAATTCCTCCAGACAGGCCTGCAGCATGGCTTAGCTCAGTTTTGGTACGAGGATGGCCAGTTGAGAGCGGAAAACAACTGGCACTACGGTATTCCTGACGGACTCGAGGTATTGTGGCATAGGAATGGCAGTGTTCATGTCATCAACTACTGGCAGCGTGGCATTGTACTTATTAAGAAGGTCTGGAGTGAAAACGGTGCCGAGGTCAAGGTCGAAGGCTGGAATGAGGATGGCACTCCAGTCGCCACCTCCAGAAAATAACATTTCACCCACATTTTCGGTTTTCAGGTATTAAGCTAGTTGTTGGTGCTTACATTCGCCGATTTTCCATGTTGCGGCTATTTTGAGTTTTTGTTTCCACCAGTGGCATCATTTTTGCTTACTTTTCAGATAGCATTAATTGAGAAACCTGCGCTGGATTTCGACAATTAGAATTGAATGGGATGTGGCGCACAACCCAAAGAACAAAGGAAAATCATGAAGAATAGAGATCAGAAGGGTTTTACCCTCATCGAACTGCTGGTGGTGGTGGCCATCATCGGCATTCTGGCCAGCATGTTGCTGCCTGCGCTGGCCAAGGCGCGGGCCAAGGCCAACCGAGCCAAGTGCTCGAATAACCTGAAGCAAGTCGGGACGGCCTGGAACGGCTTTGCCTCAACCAATGGGGAATATCCATGGATGATGGCCGATCGAGAAATGGAGGGCGTCTACTCCAACTTGAAACGGGACAACAATGGCCGGGTATGGGCCTATAAATCATGGTATGCGCGCAACATTGAGTATATGTGGTTGGCCGTAAGTGACGACATCAAGACCATCAAGACACTGCTCTCACCCTGTGATCCGGCTTCCAAGAAGTCGAACATGGACTGGTACCGAAAAGAGATCTGGCCCGAGACAAAGAACGACCATGGCATCTTTGCCGGTCGCGGCAAGGTAGAGAACTATGCGCAGAGCTACTCGGTGCACAAGGGTGGTTCAATCGCTGATGGCACAACCATTTTGGCGCTCACCAAGAACACCTTGGGCGCAGATGCTCACACTGGCGGCTACCTTGAACCGGTGCAGTCACTTGACCATGACGGTAACGGCGAGTATGACGATCCTCCAGCCAACTACGATCAGCGCAGCAAGAAAGCGCATGCGATTTACGCCTACAGTGATGGCAGATTCTTCAACAATACCCCGATGAAGGGGGGGGGCACCGCGCATTCAGGCTTCGATGACTTCCTGTGCGCCGGCCAGAATGATACCAAGTACACTGATAACTACGATGCCAATGCATTCATCGGCGTGGATATTGACCCGAGTTTGACATACCAGCGTCGTCAGTATACCCGCAATGTGATGCGCAGCTTGTCCATGGGCGGCCTTTTGGCCAATCAGGGCCAGCTGCTCAAGGCCGACGGCTCTGCGGCCGCCATTAACGATGCTGCATTGAAGGATGCCATTGAGGACCATCGCGATGCGAAGGCTACCCACTACATTCCGCTTGAGATTATAACTCAACCCACGCGCGATATGGCTCCGTAAGGAATGATTAATAGGCCCTAAAGAAGGCCTGAAAATACAGAGCGCCGGCGGCAGTACCCGCCGGCGCTTTTTCTGTTTTTTACAGTGGATTTTGGTGATTCCCGCGTAAATTTTGCACCTTGCGCGTGAAATTTTTTGTCAAGGACACCTGTTTGTTACGGTTTTGGGGAGGCCGGAAGGGTTGCAACAGCTCATTATTGCGATTTTATGGGATTATTTTAGCAATTGGGTTTCCCTTACCCATGGATTTAGCCAATGGCACCTCATTTGCTTACACCCCTCAGATTAATTGAAGAAATCTGCGCTGGATTCCTGCAATCAAAGTTGAATTGGATGTAGCGCACAACCCAAAAAAACAAAGGAAAATCATGAAAAACAGAGACCAGAAAGGTTTTACCCTCATCGAGTTGCTGGTGGTGGTAGCCATCATCGGCATTCTGGCCAGCATGTTGCTGCCTGCACTGGCAAAAGCACGCAATAAGGCCAATCGTGGCAAATGCGCGAACAACCTGAAGCAAGTCGGGACGGCCTGGAACGGCTTTGCCTCGACCAATGAGGAATATCCTTGGATGCTTCCTTGGCGCTTAAGCTCGTCGGAGGGGAATAACGCAGGCTCGGGCTTTTATGCCAACCTGAAGCGGGACAACAACGGCCGGGTTTGGGCCAACAGATGGTGGTATGCTCGTAATATCGAGTATATGTGGATGCCCGTCAGTGATGACTTGAAGAGCATCAAGACGCTGCTTTCACCCTGTGATCCGGCTTCCAAGAAGTCGAACATGGACTGGTATCGTCGCGAGATCTGGCCCGAGAAAAAGAACGACCATGGCATCTTTGCCGGTCGCGGCCTGGTGGAGAACTATGCACAGAGCTACTCGGTGCACAAGGGTGCTTCAATCGCTGATGGCACAACCATCCTGGCGCTGACCAAGAACACCTTGGGCGCGGATCCGCGCACAGGTGGCAATGGATTCCACCTTGCCCCGACGGAGTCAATCGATACGAATGGTGATGGTCAGTACAATGATGCTGCTATTTCGCGCACCAATAACAATCGAAAAAAACGGGCGAACTCGATCTACAAGCACGGCAACGGTCGGTTCTATGTCAGCAATGGCATGAATGAAGGTTGGGACCATTTCTCGGGATGGGACCAGTTCCTGTGCGTGGGTAATAATGCAGAAAATTATGATGGCACCCAGACAGCCAACGGGTTTGTTGGCACGGAGATTGACCCAACTCTGAACTACAAGCGTGACGGCAATTCGCGCAATGTGCTGCGCAGCATCGCCATGGGCGGCCTGTTGGCCAACCAGGGCCAACTGCTCAAGGCTGACGGTTCTGCGAGCGCTGTGAATGATGCCGCACTGAAGGATGCCATTGAGGACCATCGCGATGCGAAGGCCACTCACTTCATCCCGACTGAGTGCATCACGCAGGCCACACGCGATATGGCCCCGTAAGGAATGATTAATAGGCCCCTAAAGAAGGCCTGAAAATACAGAGCGCCGGCGGCAGTACCCGTCGGCGCTTTTTCTTTTTTCACGGTGAATTTAGGGGTGTCCTGCGTAAATATTGCACATTTTGCGTGAAATTTTTTGTCGGAAGGACATTTTTTCGCTTATCAGGGAAGATTGGAGGGTTGAGATAGCTTAATAATTTGGGTTTTAGGCGATTAATTTCTAGATGTATTTTTGCTTACGGATTCAGCGAATGGCACTTCATGTGCTTACATTTTCTGGATTAATCGAGAAATCTGCGCTGGATTCCTGTGATTTCACTTACCATGGACGAGGCGCACAACCCAAGAAAACAAAGGAAAGTAATGAACGATCGTAAGTATAGGGGTTTTACCCTGATTGAATTGCTGGTGGTGGTAGCCATTATCGGCATTCTGGCCAGCATGTTGCTGCCTGCATTGGCAAAGGCGCGGGCCAAGGCCAATCGCGTAAAGTGCGCGAACAACCTGAAACAAATCGGAACCGGTTGGAACGGCTACGCTTCAGAGAATGGGGAATATCCTTGGATGCGAGTGCGTGCGGAGACTGCAGGATCCTACGACAATTATCCACGGGGCAACGCAGGTCAAAACTGGGGAAGAAAAAAGTGGGATCACGGGCGGCACATCGAGTACATGTGGATGGTTCTCAACGACGACCTTAAGACCATCAAGTCGCTGATGTCACCCTGTGACCCGGCTGTCAAGAAAGGCAATCAGGATTGGTACGGCAGGGAGATTAACACCTCCAGGAACAACCAGCACGGTTGTTTTGCCGGCTGGAACGTTGCAGAGAACTACACGCAGAGTTATCAGGTGCACAAGGGCGGTTCGGCTGCTGATGGCACCACAATTCTTGCCCTCACAAAGAATGTGGTGGGTGCGGATGCCCGTAAAAATGGAAACGGCCAGGGTGATCTAGACCCGACGCAGTCGATTGACCATAACGGCAATGGCAAATATGACGATGCGCCCGGTCCAAACAACTGGGGCGCGGTACGGAAAGCCTCCGTTTCCGATCGCGGAAGCTATTATATTCACACCGACCCAATGGATGACGGCTGGCCCAACAGTGTTAGTGGCTGGGAGCGTTTCCTTTGTGTTGGCAACAACGGCAAGAATTACGGTCCGGCGGAATGGGGCATCATTGCCAATGGGTTTATCGGAAATGATTGCCCCTTGGATGCGGATTATCGTGACTGGTGGAATGGCAACAACCTGAGCATGCTGCGCAGTCTGTCGATGGGTGGTCTGTTGGCTAATCAGGGGCAGGTGCTCACCTCCGATGGCGCCGCAGGCCTGTACAACGATACGCAGTTACAGAACGCGATCATGGCCCATCGCAACGCGACGGGCACACACTACATCCCGGTGGAAGTGTGTGACAATCCGACCCGCCAGATGGCAAAATAACCGATAAACCCGGTTGACCTCTACTAGAGATTCGGGTTACAAGAATGAACTCACGGCGGGGTGCCTCCCAACGAAAGGGAGGCGCCTTGACCGTTTAAACCCAACTAGAAACGAAAAACTGAATTGAGGCAAATTAATGAATAAGTGGACTCAGACAATGGTCGGTTTTGCGATGATGGGCATTTTGGCAGTCGCCTTGGCGGGTTGCGGTCAAGCCCCAATAGATCAGGGAGAGGTTGATACGACTCCTCCGGATATGGAAAAATTGCAGAAGGAAATGGACGCGAAAACCAAGGAAGCGCAAGACGCCGAAAAGAAGAATAAGGGTAAAGGTGGTGGCGGTGCTCCTGGCGGTGCTCCTGGCGGTGCTCCTGGCGGTGCTCCTGGCGGTGCTCCTGGCGGT
>CAZTTU010000053.1:0-16540 GCA_964616045.1 uncultured Verrucomicrobiota bacterium
TCAATGCGCGAGGCGAGTAGTTCAACACTCTGCCCCTTGCCCTCCGAGGCCACCACCTGGCCCTCTGCAATCACAGAACAACCGGTGGTGAGATGTAAAATGGCGTCCTGATAATTTTCCAGTTCCCCCGGCGCCACCACCTGTGCGGATTCAAAACAGGAGCCATCGTGCAGCTGAATGAAGGATAGCCCCGCCTTGGAGTCGCGCCGCGTGCGCACCCAGCCCTGCAGTCGCACCGAGTCACCCACCCCCACGCCCTTTTGCGCCAACAAATCCCGAACAGACACCACCTCGAATTCTTCACTCATGTAGGGAGATTATGCCCGTACCACAACAAGGGCCAATCGAAATTGTTCGCTACATGAGAAGTGTGCAAATGATGGCAATGAAGATCGCCAGAACCGTTAAGGAAAAAAACACGAAATCAACAGGCCCTGCCTTCATGCAGTATCTCCCGCAGTTTTGATGCCAATGATGGGAGTTGGCTTGAAAAGTGCTTTTCATTGTTTTATGAAAATGAATGAATCAAATTCATATGATAGAAATCTACTTGATAGTCGGCAGTTGCGGGCATTTTTAATGCTGGCGAGTAAGGGTAATTTCACTTTAGCAGCAAAGGAATTGAATCTAACTCAGTCGGCAGTAAGCCATGCGGTGAAGGCGTTGGAGGAGGATGTGGGGTGTCGACTTTTGGACAGGATGGGGAAAAAGGTGCTGCTTACTCAAGCAGGTGAGCAGTTTCATTCGCGTGCGGAAAAAATTTTTGAAGAGATGAGCGCGGCTCGTGCGGACTTGGATATACTTAATCAATGGGGTCAGGGGCGGTTGCGCATTGGAGCCGGAGAGATGGCATGCCAGCACATTTTGCCGTCTGTGCTGCGCGAGTTTCAAAGGAAGTTTCCTGAGTGTCGCCTAAACATTGACGTGGGTGATACTACGGAGTTGGTCAACTCCCTGAATGAAAACGAAATTGATATAGCCATGACCCTTGAGCCGGTCAATGAACCGAGCTTTGAATTCCGGTCGCTGTTTACAGACGAGTTGGCTTTTCTGGTTGACCCCAAGCATCCCTGGGCGTCGATGGGTCGCGTGCTGCGGGCGAATATCCCGCGCCAGAAGTACCTCTTCTATTTTCGCAATAGCCGTACCTTTGAGTTGATTGAAGATTATTTTCGCGCCGAAAATGTGGAGATCAAGTCAGTAGTTGAAATAGGCAGTATGTCGGCAATCAAGGAGTTGGTAAAACTGGGGCTGGGCATCACCATCCTCGCGCCGTGGATCGCACAGGCAGAGCTGGCCAAGAAAACACTGGTAGCGCTACCGGCTGGTCGGCGAAAGCTCAAGCGGAAATGGGGATTGCTTTTCTTGAAAGGACGGGCAGTGGGCTGGGCGGAGGAGACTTTTGCGAGGCTCTGTGAATCTGGAACTACACAATTCGCTGCTCGCAACGGGTTGCGTTCGCATGTATAAACTCCATCCTCGAAAAATGCGTGTAGATTGAACTGATTGTTCAGAGTGAAGTTATATCTTGCTTTGGTGTAGTGCTGATGCACCTGCCTCGAGCAGGGGATTGCTTTGACCTACCCACAATTAACCGCTAGTTTCCCCCGACTCTTGACGTTTTTGGAGCATGATTGGGATAATAAAGAAAATATTTGGCTCAAAGAATGAGCGTGAAGTTGGGAAAATCCGCAAAACGCTGGTGCCAGCGGTGGATGCTTTTTCAGAGAAAGTGAAAGGACTGTCTGATGACGCACTACGCGCCAAGACAAAAGCCTGGCAGGAGGAGCTACAGCAAATTGAGGAGGATGATCGGTTGGCGTATCGCTTGGAGGAGATCAAGCCGGAAGCGTTTGCGGTGGTGAAGGAGGCGGCGCGGCGTTTGTGTAAGCAGACCATTGTCGTGCGCGGCCAAGAAATTCTCTGGGATATGGTGCACTTTGATGTGCAACTCATAGGTGGTGATGCACTGCACCGACGCAACATTGCAGAGATGGCTACGGGTGAAGGCAAAACGCTGGTGGCTACGTTGCCGGTGTATCTGAATGCCCTCTCTGGACGGGGTGTGCACGTGATTACTGTCAATGACTATCTTGCCGCACGTGATTCTGAGTGGATGGGCGCAGTGTATACCCGCCTCGGGCTTACTGTGGGCTGCATCCAGCATGATCAATCGCCAAGTGTGCGTCGTGAGCAGTACTCCTGTGACGTCACTTACGGCACGAATTCGGAGTTTGGTTTCGACTATCTGCGCGATAATGGCATGGCACAAAATGCTGAGGAGCAGGTGCAGCGCGGGCATTACTTTGCCATTGTGGATGAGGTGGATTCCATCCTTATCGATGAAGCGCGTACGCCGCTCATTATTAGTGGTCCAGCGCTGGTGAAACAGGATCAAGGGCTGTATACTGAGCTGAAGCCAAAGATTCAGGATCTTGTACGCCAGCAAGAGCGCCTGTGTGACAAGTTTTTGGGCGAAGCCAAGGAGCTCGCCACCAAAGCCGAAGAGATGAATGATTCTAACCTTGAGCATCAAATTGGTTTGCTATTGTACCGCGTGCAGCAGGGCCAACCGCGCCATCCCGGGCTGCTTGAGGCGAAGGTAGATACTGCCAACCGTCTACGAATCGAAAAAGCAGAGATGGAGCTGCATAAGGATCAAACCAAGAAGGAGTTGTACGCCCAGAAAGAGCAGCTCTATTTCGCGATGGATGAAAAAGGGCATGATGCCGATCTCACGGAAAAAGGGCGCAATTTGCTCAGCCCTAATGACGTTGATGCGTTTATGATGCCGGACGTGGTGACTCTCCATCACGAGATCGATGCCGATGTGGACATGAGCCCACAGCAGCGTCTTTCAGAGAAGCAACGTGTGCAGGCAGAGGCGGAGGAACGTGCCGAACGCATACATGTCACCGCGCAGCTGCTCAAGGCCTACTGTATGTATGAGCGCGATACGCAGTATATTGTGCGCGAAAACAAGGTGGTGATTGTGGATGAAAACACGGGACGGCCGATGGAGGGTCGCCGTTGGAGCGATGGCTTGCACCAGGCAGTTGAAGCAAAGGAGAGCGTGCGGATTGAAGAGGAAACTCAAACTTATGCGACCATCACTATCCAGAATTATTTTCGCCTTTACACTAAGCTTGCGGGCATGACTGGCACGGCGGAAACCGAGGCCAATGAGTTCTTCGATATATATAAACTGGGAGTACTCGTCATCCCGACTAATCGTCCTTGTGTGCGTGCGGACGAGAATGACTCCATTTATCTTACTGAAAAGGTGAAGTACAAGGCAGTGGTTGAGGAAGTGAAATCACTTCATGAGGAGGGGCGACCTGTGCTCGTCGGCACAGTGGCCGTGGAGACCAGCGAATTGCTTTCGCGTCTGCTGGATAAGGCGCGTATCCCGCACAGCGTGTTGAACGCGAAATTCCATCAACAAGAGGCAGAGATCGTGACGCGGGCCGGTCAACCCGGTACGGTAACCATCGCCACCAATATGGCCGGTCGAGGCACGGATATCAAGCTAGCTGAGGGCATTGCCGACCGGGGTGGATTGCACGTTCTGGGCACCGAGCGCCATGAGTCACGCCGTATTGACCGTCAGTTGCGCGGTCGTTGTGCACGGCAAGGAGATCCCGGCAGTTCACATTTTTTTCTGAGTCTTGAGGACAAGCTGATGCGCCTGTATGGCAACAGTGAAAAAATGACAGGCCTCCTGCAGCGTGTAGGCATGGAAGAAGAAGAGGAGATCTCACACCCGTTGCTCAACCGGTCCATTGAAACCGCTCAGAAGCGTGTGGAACAACACAATTACCAGATGCGGCGTCGCACACTCGAGTACGACGATGTGATGAACAAGCAGCGCGAGGAACTATATGGTTTCCGTAATATGATCATTCATGGAGACGATGTGCGTGACCGTATGTTTGATATTGTGGAGGAGGTGGTAATTGATCGGGTGGCTGGCCACATTGGTGCGGAGTTTGATGAGGAGGGCGGCGCCGATTTCCAGGGCCTTGCCGATTGGGTGAACCATACCTTTCCTATAGGATTGGATGAAGGTTTGCTGCGCAAGGTTGCGGCAGAGAGCAAGGAAAAGCCTCGTGAGGGGTCATTATATGATGGGCTTTCGATGGCTCAGTTCGCGATGTGTGGTTGTATCATTTCGGCTGTGCAGGATGTGTATGATATCAAAGTGCAGACTGAGAACCCGGATGCCTTGGATAACGCTGAACGCTATACGATTTTGACTTCAGTTGACCGCCTTTGGCGTGAGCATCTCTTTGCCATGGACGGACTCCGCCAATCCGTGCATCTGCGATCTTACGGTCAGAAAGATCCGCTTGTGGAGTACAAGACCGAGGCGCGCGACATGTTTGTGGAGTTGATGGCCAAAATCAAGGAAGAGGTGTGTCGCAGCATATTCCTCACCGCCTCGAGCCTGGAATCAGTGCAGAATCTCCTGCGCAGTTTGCCGACCGAGGCGAGTCATCAAATGGCCAATGCGCTGGGATTGGATCCATCGATTGCCGGTGCGGGCGACATGGTCAGTGAAGTGAATGCCGAGGTGAGTCAGGAGGAAAAGGCACGCCCGGTTCGATCCGGCCCCAAGGTGGGCCGCAATGATCCGTGCCCTTGCGCTAGTGGCAAGAAATACAAGAAGTGCTGTGGGCGGTAAGCCGGTTAATCCCATTTCAATGATCCGGCCGTGTCGGAAGATTCGCGGTATCTCCTCGATTCTGCTCCCCTTTCAGTCCAATGGCGACGTGGACTGGGTGGGCTTCACCGCGCACGTGCGACGTACCGTGACCGCCGGCCTTGCGCCCGCGGTGAACATGGACACCGGCTACGCTCACCTTATTGACGACCCCACGCGCGCGCGCGCGTTGGAACTCACGCAGGCTGAGACCGATGACTTTGTGGCCGGTGCCTTTGTCGGCGATCAACCTGGAGAGACCTTCAATGCCGATGAGTATCTACGCCAAATGGAAATCATCCAATCGGCCGGTGGCGTGCCGGTGATCTTTCAAAGCCACGGGCTTACCGGTCAAAGTGAGGAAAGTGTAGTGGCCAGCTATTCCCAGCTTGCGGAGAATGCTGATGCGATCATTGGCTTTGAGTTGAGCGATGTGTTTGCGCCGTTTGGCAAGATTTACTCGCTGGACGTCTACCGCGGCTTACTGGGTATTAAACGGTTGATAGGTTCCAAACATTCCTCGCTCAAGCGCGAACTCGAGTGGCAACGTTTGCAACTGCGCGACGAAGTGCGGCCGGATTTTTGCGTGTTTACCGGCAACGATCTGGCCATTGACATGGTGATGTACGGCAGTGACTACCTGCTGGGCCTCAGCACCTTTGCGCCGGATGTGTTTGCCAAACGCGACGCGGCTTGGGCGACGGGGAATCCAGCGTTTTATGAATTGAACGACTGGCTGCAGTATCTCGGTTTTCTCACCTTCCGGCCACCGGTTCCGGCCTATAAACATTCGGCGGCAATGTTTCTGAAACTGCGTGGGCAAATCGAATGTGACGCGACGCATCCGGATTCCTCCACACGTCCGGACTCGGATCGCGATATCCTGCGCAACATCGTGGAACGATTACCTGCCTAATGGCTGAACCCTTCAAACTTTCCCGAGTGGCCTCACTCAAAACCGTCACCGAGTTCCGTTCGCACGTTACGAATCTTGGTATTGAGATTCCATGCGATGAAACACTGGATTCGACAGTGCTTGCACAGCCGGTGAAAAACGTAACCATCAACCAAAAGGCGATCGGCAACAGGTTTGCCATTCACCCGATGGAAGGCTGGGACGGCACAGCCGCGGGCGCTCCCACCGATGAGGTTCACCGACGTTGGCGACGATTTGGCGAGAGCGGTGCGAAGTTGATTTACGGTGGGGAAGCGATGGCGATTCGTCCCGATGGACGCGCGAACCCGAACCAGTTGATTATCAATGAAGCCAACCTGACTGCCTTGGCGGAGTTGCGGGAAACTTTGGCGAATGCGCATCGGGAGCAGTTTGACAACACCGACGACCTAGTAATCGGGTTTCAACTAACCCACTCGGGGCGATTTTGCCGCCCAAATGACGACGCCACCTTCGAGCCACGCGTGGCATACCGACACCCAATCCTTGATCGAAAATTCAAGGTGACAAGTGATAAAAATATTTTAACGGACGATGAGGTTGCTGAGTTGATAGGCGACTATGTAAAGGCCGCCCGAACCGCACGCGACGCGGGCGCGGACTTTGTCGATATCAAGCATTGCCATGGTTACCTATTACATGAGTTTCTGGGCGCACATACGCGGTCGGGGCGATATGGAGGCAGCTTTGAAAATCGAACGCGTATTCTAAAGGAGATTGTGTCAGGTATTCGCTCGGATGGGAATGGCATCGATCTGGGGGTGCGAATGAGCGCGTTTGACCTAGTGCCGCACCGACCTGATTCAAAACAGTCAAAGCCAGGTAAACTTGGCCCTGGAATTTCCGAGGATTTTAAGCTGCCGTATCCATTTCAGTTTGGCATCAATCACGATGACCCAACGCAAATTGACCTAGCGGAGCCGTTTCAGTTTGTCGAGTTGTGCGGCAGTTTGGGCGTCAAGCTTCTAAACGTCTCGGGAGGCTCGCCCTACTACAATCCGCACTGTCAGCGACCAGCAGCGTATCCTCCGAGCGACGGCTACCAGCCAGCGCATGATCCGCTAATTGATGTCGCGCGCCTGATCGACGCAGCCCGGCAACTCCACTCGCAAATGCCACCGGGCATGGCACTAGTCGGGACAGGCTACAGTTACTTGCAGGAATACCTGCCGAATGTGGCACAGGCGGTGGTGCGCGACGGCTGGGCGGATCTGGTGGGCTTGGGCCGCATGGTGCTGTCATACCCACACCTTCCAGCAGATGTGCTGGAAAAGGGCACTTTGGACAAACGCTTAATCTGTCGTACCTTTAGCGACTGCACCACCGCACCTCGCAATGGGCTGCCAAGTGGTTGTTTTCCCTTGGACGGATATTACTCCAGCAGCCCCAATGCGCAAAAGTTGAAAGAAATAAAAAAGGCGAGCTACGGCCTGCCTTGATCTTTATTACATCGGCTTACCACCACCTGTAGGTGGGGTCTGGCGGGGGAGAGAGAAACCAGTTGGTCATGGTGGATGTGGGGGGGAATGTGAACTGCTCCACGTGGCCATCAGCATAAAGCATGATGTGCTTGGCCATGCCTTTGTCACTATGCCATGAATCCTCGCGGTCGTAAGGCCAATTCCAGTCGCCTTGGATAATTTTAGTCACCGGGTTTTCCATTTCCTGCTCGTGCATGGAAGTGGCTTCATAACTGCCTTCTTTTTCGGTTTTCTCACCCAGCACTCGTTTCACGCGAAACATGTCATCGGCGGTCTGGGCCTGGTAGCTGTTCCCGAAGGATTCCCAGCAACTGGGAACGCTGTAGGCACCGCCACCCACGTCGCTGGGATCATGAAATACATTGAGGCTGTTCTCATCGGAACCGATATATTTGTTCAATGGTCGGTCTTTGATGGGCACCTTGGCTCCGTAAAGACGAGCGACCACGTCAGGTAGAGGCTTGAGGTTATCACCCCAAGCAAAACCTTGTTTACCCCCCACGCTCGCCGGTCCGGCCACCACGGGATACCAGCCTTCGTTATCGTCAAGATACATAACGTAGGCTTTGGCGATGTTACCTTGATTGCTCACGCTTTTTAGAGTGCTTGCCTTTTTTTTGGCTCTGCCCAAAACCGGAAGCAGTAGGCTGGCGAGAATCCCAATGATAGCAATTACTACCAGTAGCTCAATAAGCGTGAAGGCGGCGCGGTTGGTAATTTTCTTCATATCCAAATTTAAAATGCGAGAGCATCCCTCTCCATCTGCAAACTATAGTCCACTTTTGCCCGTTCGTAAAGTTAGACGATATTTATTAGCCCATCGTTACCCTTTTTTGGGATTTGACATCTCCTAACATCCCATTTAGAGAATGCCCGTGAACCCGACACTAAACCAGCAAAAGTCTCATGGCAATTGAAGTAGGCTCTAAAGCTCCGGATTTTACCCTAAAATCCAGTAATGGCACTGGTGAGAAGGATGATTTTGGCCTGAGCAATGTAGTGCTTAGCGCGAATTTCAGCGGGAAAAATACCGTGATTCTTTTTTTTCCGCTCGCTTTCACAGGAGTATGCACCAGAGAAATGTGTGATATCACCACTGACTTCAGCGCATACAGCGATCTCAACGCCGACGTGATCGCCATCAGTGTCGATAGCCCGTTTGCTCAAGGGCACTGGGCTGAGAAGGAAAACATCGGCATTACCATTGCCAGTGATTTGAACAAGAAAACCGCCAGGGATTACGGAGTGTTGCTGGAAGATCTCATTGGGGTGGGCAGTGTGAGCGCACGTGCTGCCTTTGTGGTGGACAGGGAAGGCACCGTGCAATACTCCGAGCAGACCGAGACGCCCCTTGAGTTACCAAACTTCGACGCAATTAAGGAAATCTTGGGCAAGCTAAACTAGGCTTATCACAACTCATTTCGTGCCGAAGGTCTTGGGTTTCCTGTTTTTGTCGTCTTGAAAAGCGAGCCGCCTTGCATTAGGTTGAAACATGAGGACGGTGCCGTGCATTTTTCCCATCTTGGTCGGGGTGCTGCTTTGCCAATGGCCAGCTTACGCGCAGCAGGACCCTGTGCTGCAACAGCGTACCGACGGGTTGTGGTATATGCCCGGTGAGAGCAGGTCCTACACTGGTAAAGCTGACCACACACATTTTGATGGCACCAAGATTTCTGAGATTAACTATCGCTCTGGCAAGCAGCATGGCCACGCGCAATTCTGGTATAATAATGGCAATCTTCGTTCCTCCTTCAACTACATTGACGGTCAACTGGACGGAAATGCCACCTACTATTATCGGAATGGCAACATCCAAAACCTGACCACTTACCGGGGTGGTGTAAAGCACGGGCCTACCATCGATTGGTGGCCGGAAGGGAAAAAAAGTTTTGAAGAGAATTACGCAGGGGGTTTTCCAGAAGGCAGATGGCTGAGTTGGTGGCCGAATGGGAAGCTAAACAGCGAAAGGGAGTATCGCAGCCGGCGTTTGGTGTCGCACCGCGAGTGGACCAAGGACGGCCTGCCCAAAACACTGCCCAGATGGAATCTGGATGGCACGCTCAAGACCAAGGCAACCAATCGTCAACGCACGCAGGTGATTGGGCGGCGTGTACTTTGGAGTCGTGTTAGTGGCACCAATCGCATCGATCTTATTTACCGTGGAAAGACGCTGCGCACCATTCGCACGGTATTTGGCGACCCAGATGATTCCGAAAACGACAGATGGACCTACAAGGGCCTGCGCATTCAGGACCCCACCAGTGGCCGCATGTATGACACGGCAATCTTCGGCTTCAAGAAAGGCAAGGTCGGCGAAATTTGGATCGAGTAGCACTCCCTTGACACGCACCGCCTTCCTCCCGCATTTTCGGTGCACCCGATGAGTGCATATAATCTTTTCGATTCATTACAAACTTTTGATCTCGGCAACGGGAAGGAAGGCCAATTTTATTCGTTGCCGGCACTGGAAGCGGCCGGGGTGGGCAATATTTCGCGCCTACCCGCCTGCGTGCGCATCGTGCTGGAGTCGGTGCTGCGCAACGTGGATGGCACGAAGGTAACCGAGCAAAATGTCCGTGAACTGGCCGCCTGGCAGGCCAAGGCCGAACGCACTGAGGAGATTCCCTTCCTCGTCTCGCGCATCGTGCTGCAGGATTTCACCGGCGTGCCGCTTTTGGTGGACCTGGCGGCCATGCGCAGCGCGGTGGCGCGACTGGGCAAGGACCCAAAGCTTATCGAGCCATTGGTGCCGGTGGATCTCGTGGTGGATCACTCCGTGCAGGTGGATTTTGCTGGCAGCGGTGATGCCATGGACAAGAACCTTGAACTGGAATTTACGCGCAACCGTGAGCGTTACCAGTTCCTTAAATGGGGCATGCAGGCTTTTAACACCTTCAAGGTGGTGCCCCCGGGTATCGGTATTGTCCATCAGGTCAACCTTGAATATCTAGCCAAGGGTATCCTCGAAAAAAGTGGCGTGTATTATCCCGATACCCTTGTGGGGACCGATTCTCACACCACCATGATTAATGGGCTGGGTGTCGTGGGCTGGGGTGTGGGTGGTATTGAGGCCGAGGCGGGCATGCTCGGCCAGCCGGTTTATTTCCTCACGCCTGATGTGGTGGGAGTGCAACTCACCGGTGAACTGGCTGAAGGCGTGACGGCAACGGATCTGGCGCTAACGGTCACCCAGATGCTGCGTGAGGCCAAGGTAGTCGGAAAGTTTGTGGAATTTTATGGGCCGGGAGCCGAGAAGCTGCCCCTGACTGATCGCGCCACCATCGCCAACATGGCACCCGAGTATGGGGCAACCATGGGTTACTTCCCGATTGATGAAGTGACCGTCAACTACCTGCATGCCACCGGGCGAAGTGATGAACATTGTCAGGCGTACGAGAACTATTACCGCGCTCAGGGCCTATTTGGCCTGCCCAAGCAGGGTGAGGTGGATTACTCGGTGGACCTTGACCTGGATATCAGCACGGTAACTACAAGCCTCGCCGGCCCCAAAAGGCCGCAGGACCGCATTGAGCTAAGCCAGATAAAGGATGAATTTCACGCGATGTATAGCCGGCCAGTTGCCGAGGGCGGCTTTGGACGCGAGGCAGCCACGTTTGATGAGGTCGATGCAAACGTTCCACTCAATGGCAGTGGCAAAGTTGAGCTGGGCCATGGCAGCGTACTCATTGCCGCCATCACCAGCTGCACCAATACCTCCAACCCCGGCGTGATGCTGGCCGCAGGCCTACTCGCCAAGAAGGCAGTGGAGCGCGGAATGATGACTCATCCTGCTGTAAAAACCTCCCTTGGGCCGGGCTCACGGGTGGTCAGTGATTATTTGGAAAACACCGGCCTGCAGGAATACCTCGACCAGCTCGGGTTCCACCTTGTTGGCTATGGTTGCACCACCTGCATCGGAAACTCCGGCCCATTGGCAAAGTCCATTGAGGAGGCTGTTATTAATAATGAATTGGTTACCGCCAGTGTGCTCAGTGGCAATCGCAATTTTGAGGCGCGCATTCACCAGAACATCAAGGCCAACTTCCTGATGAGCCCGCCATTGGTCGTTGCCTTTGCGATTGCTGGCCGCATGGATATCGACATGGCCAGCGAATCCCTCGGCCAGGATACTGAAGGCAACGACGTGTTCCTCAAGGACATTTGGCCCACTCAGGATGAAGTGCGGGAGGTATTGCAAGCTGCGTTAAAGCCCGAAATTTTCCAAAAGCTCTACAGTGATTTCGCCGATCAAAATCCCAAGTGGAATGAGATTCCCGCCAATACTGGCGACGTATTTGAGTGGGACGAATCAAGCACCTACATTCAGGATCCGCCATTCTTTGAGAACTTCAGCCTTGAGCTCGGTACCATTGAAGAGATTAGTGGGGCCAAGGTGTTGGGCCTCTTTGGGGACAGCGTTACCACCGACCACATTTCGCCTGCGGGCGCCATCAAGGCCGATTCTCCGGCAGGCAAGTTCCTGCAGGAGAACAACGTGGAGCCGGTGGACTTCAATAGCTTTGGCAGCCGGCGCGGCAATGACCGGATCATGACCCGTGGCACCTTCGGCAATGTGCGCATCAAGAACCAGATGGTGCCGGGCACTGAGGGTGGGGTGACCAAGTATAATGGGGAGACCACCAGTATCTATGAGGCGGCCATGGCTCATCGTGAGAAGGGCACACCCCTCATTGTGCTGGCGGGTACTGAATATGGCACAGGCTCCAGCCGAGACTGGGCGGCAAAGGGCACACTGTTACTCGGTGTACGCGCGGTGGTGGCGGCAAGCTTTGAGCGCATCCACCGCAGCAACCTCGTGGGCATGGGGGTATTACCGCTGCAATTCAAGGATGGAGTGAGCCCGCAGAGTCTCGGCTTTGATGGAACCGAAACCTTTGATGTGGTGGGCCTGGATGAAGGCCTTCAACCCCAGAGCGAGCTGACCTTGCGGGTGACCAAGGACGGGGAGAGTCAGGATATATCCGTCCTGTGCCGGATAGATACACCGATTGAGGTCGACTACTACCGCCACGGAGGGATTCTACCGTATGTCTTAAGGCAACTGGCGGGATAACTCGGGTTAAGTGTAATCAAATCTACTGCGATTAGACGGATCGAGCCTGCCTTGAACAATGAACCCACTGTATGCGCTCCTTCTGTTTTGTTTGCTCTCCCTGCCACTTGCCGGCGCCAATAAGAATCCACCACCGCCCACGGTGCCCAAGCTGGATATCCGGCTTACCCATAAGGGCTTCAAGACTGATCCTGAGAACTTTCAGGTGGTGTGTAAGTCGGCCGCCATGGCCATTGCCCGCTACTATCCTAGGCGACAGTTCAAACCCATCCTGATTCCCAAGGCGGATAACGGTTTCCCGGTAAAGCTGGACCAGCGTGGACCCAAGGGCGAATCGCAGATCATGCTCAGTATTGGCGATGGCTGGATGTGGAACCAGATTGCCTACCAGTTTGCCCATGAATTTACCCATATCCTCATCAATCACGACCAACCCCGTGCGGGCCCCAACCACTGGATCAACGAAGCCCTTTGTGAGGCGGTGTCCTATCAGGCCCTCAAGCAGATGGCTAAGGATTGGGACAGCCATCCGCCCTACCCAAACTGGAGGGGCTACGCCAAGCATCACAGCTCCTACGCCGACAAGTATCTGGGAGAAGGCAAGGCAAGACCTGAAGGAATGGAGTTTATCGCGTGGTTCAAGAAAAATGAGAAGGCCCTGCGCATGGGTCACCGGTTTCCCAAGTATGGCCTCTACAAATACCCGGCCTACCAGTTTTTTCAGATCATCAAGAAGGATTCCAGCCAGTTGGGGGCCATTGCCTTTCTGAATTTCGGTCTGCGCAACCCAGCTATCAGCACTCATCAATATTTGGCTCGCTGGAAAACGGTGCTGCCAAGAGAGCACAAACCATTCGCCGATCAGGTTGCTGCGGTTTTTGGCTATTCCCTCCCGTAATAGTCAGATAGCGTGCTCATCCCCGTCGGCACTGCCGGTGATGTCGATAGTTTCCGCGCTTCCACGGAAAGCATATTTCAGGGTCCAACCGTCGCTGGCTTTGTAATCATCGACGGATCGTTTCCATTTGATGGTGTCTCCGGCACGAATTTGAGTGGGTTCCTTGCTCGCAAAATCTGTAGCCATTTATTTGCGCCAAAATTCGGGTTTACGGGGGGAAGTGTGGTGGTAGAGTGGCGCACATGAAACTCGTGCTGACTATTTTGGCGATGGGGCTGTGCCTGCCTGTGATGCTTGGACAGGAAACCAACGGCTCAGTGACAGAATGGCCTGAGCCAATCACTGAAGAGTACATCCTTCCTGAACCCCAAGGTGCACCAACGTGGTTAATTGTATTAATCGGGGTGGGAACCATGACAACCAGCCTGATTGGCTTGGTCTTATCGATCTATGCGTTAGTTGTCGCAATCCGCACCAGAAAGATTGCCAAATCAAATGCCATAAAATCCGAAGTTGATAACAAAGCGCAGCCTGATGAATCCGGTGCAGGCAAACTGCCCCCACCACTCACAACAGCCACGTGTATGTGGTGTTTGGAAGAGGTAAAGGCGGGAGCAAAAGTGTGTAAACATTGTGGTAAGAACCCATCTGAATGATTATCCTCAGAGGTTCACAATAAACTCAGAACTCGAATGACTCGTTTAGACGCATGGTAAAGTATCATTTTATCGGGGGCGATGGTAAAACCTACGGACCTTATACTGTCGAGCAAATGCGCCAATTCATGGCGGAAAACCGACTGGACGAGGGATCACAGGTGAGCATTGACAAAGAGGTGTTCATGCCAGTCAGCAGTTTTCCGGAGTTGATGGCCGCACCCGTTGCCCAAATACCCGCCACACCACCGGTTCAGCCTAGCGCTGTGCCCATGTCGGGTGTGAAACCTGGCAAGATTCAAGCCATTGCCATCATAACACTAGTGCAGGGCATTATGGGAATAATTGGTGGACTACTTGTAGGCTTGAGTTTTATGTGTCTCTATGTCCCCTTCATCTACGGGATCGTCTACGGGATCATGGCCACCATTAAGGGCAGCACGATGCTGGGGCAAAACCCTTGGCCAGCCTATCAAACCGTGCGCACCACGGCCATTATGGGAATTGTAAACGTCATCAACTGCGATTTCATGTTCGGAGTAACTGGCGGCATCATCATTCTCGTGTTCCTGAATGATCCCGAAGTCAAGACCTACATCCAGTCCAGAGGCGAGCGGGTTTAGGAGAGTGTGATTACCGCCAAGCATCCACAAACCCGCCGCCCTGTTGGCGTGGTGGTTTCTGCTTCACTGTCTTGGGCAACGGGTCTTTCTCTTCAACCGGCTTTTTCTGCTTGGTCAGATTCTTGGCCAATCGTTCAAAATTGGGGTTGAGGATTTCCAGCGCGGCCAGATTGTAGACGAAACAGTCCAGCGCCTCGTTGCGTTCCCGCAGTTTCTTGTAGTAGCGCACCGGAAAGCCATGGCGCATTCGGGTTCGGATCTCCTCGGCAGTGAGTTGTGCGGTGATTTTTGGCTTTTTAGTGACTATTCGGCTCCAAGCTTTCGGGAGATCTTTAGTACCGCGCGGCCAACAGCCACCAGAAAGTATGCCAATAGAAAGTAGAAAAACAGGTACACCGGGATCATGATGGCCATGGTCAGCACCGGGCCGCGGTTCAGGTACTTGCCGATCACTGCCTCAGGCGATTCCTTGAAATAGGTCACCGCGTCGCCCAGCGTTTCCTTCACCGTGCTGGTGAATGACGCCACCAAGCCCTCCTCGGTGGCGGCCGTGGTGGCTTCAGCGGCGGCGGGTGCCTCGGGGATGTCGCCCACGATGTTCATGCCTTCAAACATCAGGAAAAAAATCAGGGCCGTGCCGTAGAGGATGGGCGCAGACTTGAACATCGTCTTGGCAAACAGCTCCAGCAGGCCAAAGACTTCTTCACCCGCATTGTTGCCCTCGCCGGGCTTGATGTTCAACTGGCCTGGCTTGAGCCACAGCCGAGCCAGTGAGCTGCAGCAGATGTAGAGCAGGATGCCGCTGGTGATCTTGGCCAGCACGTTCAGCCAGTTTTCGCTGAAGCCGCGCGTGACATCGATGACTCCATAAACAAGCCCTGCTGTGCCGGCCACAAAGCCTGCCAGCAACAGTCCCATGGCCATGGCCTTGAGCAGGCCGATGGAGGCCAGTCGGCTGGGGGTGGAGCGGATGAGTGTGTCGCCGGAGTTAAACAATATGCCGGTGAAATAGTGCAGGATAAGGATGAAGAGGATCGGCATAACCCCCTTGAAGAGCGTGGTGGCGATGGTTACGATTTTTTCCGTGTTCAGCGATGGCTTTGGGAGATTGGCGCCACCTGTGATCCAGTCATTGATGGCTTTTTTTTCCTCGTCATTGAGTTCTACCGCATCTTTGCCCTTAGGCATGCTGCCATCATTGACTTGCTTGAACAGTTCGCTCTCTCCGGCATTGCCCTTGCTGATGACACTAAAGAGTCCCTCGAGGTCAGTAGTGCCGTCATCTTCTGTAAGGCTCAGGTCGGGGTCATCGTCGTCATCTTTGCCCTCGTGGCAGTTATAACAGCGTTCCTTTAGAAGGGGTTTAATAGTCTTGGCATATATTTCTGCATTGGCGCTGTTCTCGGCTGCCTTTGCGTCATCCTCCTCCTTTTGCTCTGCCATCGCAACCGCATCGCCTCCATCATCGGCATCTCCGGCCTTGAGTTCACCCCAAATGCTTGTGCCCAGCCACAGCACGGCCAATACCAACAGGCAAATATCTCCAACAAGCTTAAAGCTTTGGCTGCTGATACCCAGGAATAGGCTGTTTTGGGTGCCGCGCAGGCTGGTCATCTTGCGGTCGATTATCTGCGAGAGAAAACCGGAAGAATAGAGGCCCGGTTTGGGTTCATCAAAAGTCGAATCTTCCGGCACATAAGCGCCGGGTTGTGCGCCCGAAGGAGGTGGGGGTGGAGTGCCGCCTCCTGCACCCGGGGAAGGCGCAGGTGGAGTAGAAGCGCTGCCTGAGGGAGGTGGAGGTGTCGCCGTACCCTGACTCTGGCCTCGAGCGGGTGGGGTTCCGCTCGAGCGGGTGGGGTGGCTGGCGGGGACTATGACACGGCCTTGACAGGAGGGGCAACCAAAGGCCTGCCCTGCCAAGGCGTCATCTACAGTCAACTCAGTTTTGCACGTTGGGCATGGAAATTTGAGATCCATCAGGTAAGAGGATTAAGCTGCGAACTCTACCCTAATATGAGTTTTAAGACAATGCCGCAGTGCGGTTGGCCGGTTAATAGTCACTACTGTTGCCTTCGCCCGTGACAATGGCAATGCCATTGGAGGTGCCCAGGCGCGTTGCGCCCGCCTCAATCATCGCGCGCGCCGTGGCTG
>CAZTTU010000054.1:0-7239 GCA_964616045.1 uncultured Verrucomicrobiota bacterium
CCATGTTGCCCATGCCACCCATGTTGCCCATGCCACCCATGTTGCCCATGCCACCCATGTTGCCCATGCCACCAGGGCGATTCCCTCCACTCCCCAAGTATGATTGGGCATGCAATGGGCAGGTCGCCAATCCTACGCCTAGAACCAGCAACCAGAATTCTATCCTGATTGTTCCTTTACCCATCTTTCTCAAATTTAGCTTCAGCTTGCGTATTTCTCAAGCAATTTGCCAGTATTATTTATGTTTCAACCGTCTTTTTTGAGCCGGTTATTCGCTCCATTCAACACCTCATTCGGAGCATTGATCGTGCCATTTAACTCTGACGAGATTCTTTGATACTAGCTCCCATATATTTTTTGAACACCTGCTTGCAATGTATTCATCTACAATTTAGGCTCAATTATGCGTGTTTTAACCGTTTTTTTACTTTTATTGCTACATTATAGTCTCTGGACAACCGAACACGGTGCAGTGGCCACAGTGGACCCGATTGCCACCGATGCGGCCATTGCTACGATGAAACAGGGTGGTAACGCCGTGGACGGCGCTGTAGCTGCCGGACTCACTTTGGGTGTGGTCAATGGATACAATAGCGGCATCGGCGGTGGATGCTTCATTGTAATCAGGTTGGCTAACGGAAAAATCATGGTGATTGACGGGCGGGAGATGGCTCCGGCTGCTGCCAAACGCAACATGTACATTAGGAACGGCAAACCCGACACACGCGCCAGCAAGGTCGGTGCGCTGGCAAGCGGTGTACCCGGGGCCCTAGCGGCATATGAAATGGCGGTGCGCCAGCACGGCAAGCTACCCATGAAGTGGCACCTGGAAAATGCGGCCAAGATTGCGGAGGATGGCTTCAAGATTCCCAGCACATATGCCGGGCGCATACGCGTAACCGCGCGTGATCTGCGAAAGTTTAAGAGCTCGGCTGCGATTTTACTCGATGACAAGGGGAACCCACGCAAGGCGGGCGAATTACTTAAGCAACCCGACCTGGCAAAGACCTACCGGGCAATCGCCTCCAACGGCATCGGCTGGTTTTACGGGGGGCCTTTCGCCACTGCCACCGAGAAATGGATGAAGGCCAACGGTGGCATCATGACCGTCAAGGATTTGGCTAACTACAAACCCAAACTGCGTGCCCCGGTGAGGGTGACCTATCGCAACCACGAGATTATCAGTATGCCACCGCCCAGTTCAGGCGGGGTGCACGTGGGGCAGATCCTGAATATCCTTGAAAATTTTGACCTGAAGAAAATGGGGGCGAACTCGACCGACTTCATTCATCTGGTAACCGAGTCAATGAAGCTGGCTTTTGCCGACCGCGCCCATTGGCTGGGCGATGCAGATTTTGTTCCCGTGCCACGCGGGTTAATCGATAAGAGCTACGCCAAAAAGCTGGCCAAGCGCATCAACATGACTCGAGCAACCAAGGTCGCCAAGCACGGCACACCTCCACGTTCCACCGAGGATTTGTTTAACAAGCACACTACACATTTCTCCTGCGCGGACGGAGAGGGCAACTGGGTGACCTGCACGGCAACGGTGAACACGAGCTTCGGCAGCAAGGTGATCATCCCGGGCACCGGCGTCATCATGAATAACGAGATGGACGACTTCTCTATTGCGCCCGGTGTGCCAAACGCCTTTGGCCTGCTGGGCGCCGAGGCGAACGCTGTTGCCCCGGGCAAGCGACCACTCTCCAGCATGAGTCCATCGATTGTATTAAAAGATGGCAAGCCCATCCTGGCCGTGGGTGCTGCCGGCGGGCCGACCATCATCACGCAGACGCTCCTGGCCATTATCCACACGATTGATTTTGGGTTGCCCGTTAAGGAGGCGCTGGCGCAGCCGCATTTTCATCATCAATGGGCGCCCGACCAGATGCGCATTGAGCGGAAGGTGGGCGAAAAAGTGCTGGCACAGTTGCGCAAGCGTGGCCACACGTTGAAGGTCTACAGCCAGATGGGCGCCACACAGGCGACCAGCCTGCGAAATGGAAAATTTGACGCGGCCCACGACCCCCGCCTCAAAGGCAAAGCAACGAGCTATTAATATTTGACCGATAAATCATAGGATTATGGCATCTATAATATTCGGCCAAATTATTACTTGCCTAAGATGCAGATGCTTAAGAAGGTGAATACCGTGAATTTCATATTTAGGCCATTCGTCAATATGACAGATGCTTTTACTGGAGAGAGCACGTGCCGAAATTCGGCTGGTTAAGCCATGAAGTGCATAAATATTAAGACCAGCGAGGGATCTGCACAATTTGACTGCCCACATTGCGGTGTGGACGCGGAAATTGACGATGCTGCAATCCTTGAGTTGTGGGCAAATTTTTCAGGGAAAGTCACCTGCCCACCGCCGCAAGGTTGCAACATGCTGTACGAAATTCCCACAGCTGAAGAGATTGAAGAACTCCGGACTGGAGTAGGCAGTAAGCCAGATGCGGCGCAAGAAACCCAACCGACTGGAACGGAAGTTGCCCCGACAGAAACAACGGAGGACAGTAAATCAACTGACACAAAAGAACCTGAAGAAGAGGAGGCGGCGGAGCCAAAATTCACAGGTCCCTGGCGACCCAAATCAAACACTGAGGGAGAGGATTCCTCATCTGTGGATGAGGAATTTGAAAAATATATTACCACAAAGGACGGGGGAAAACCCGAAATCACATCACCTCTTTCGATCCGTACCTTTCGCCGGATGGAATGCATTGTCCAAGGCCAAAACAAGTTTGATGAAACTGTCTCCACATTTCTGGGGGAAATCGGCAGGAAAAATGTGATCAACGTAACACCCTTTACCTATCAGGAAAAAGGAGAAGATTGGACGGACTACGGGGTGATTGTTTACTACGCCCAACCCATGGCAGGCGAAGCAAAAGCCGAGAAGAAAAAATCTGAACCCGTCGTCTGGAGGGATTAGGAAAACTTGCTTTTCTTTTTTCAATACTGAATTAAGTTCCCTCGACCGGGGACCGCCTGAACCCCGGCAACGATTGCCATTGTTATTTCATCTCCTTACACTGAATTCATGACTTTCTTTATAGCACTCGGCCCAGACAACCTTACCAAAATCCTTCTGCTTGTTTTTCTGGGCGGCTATCTCTTTTGGGGAATACTCCGTGATTACCGTTTGGTCAGCCATTGGGAATACAAGATTTGGGACATGCGAAGAGGCGCAGACCGAGAGGGAATGGAATCGGAAATCCACCGAATGAGGGAGCTTGGCGAAGAGGGCTGGGAATGCTACGCCGTGCTCAAAATGCCCGATGACAACGGAGCAGTCCATCGGGAATATCATTTCAAACGCAAGCGGAGCGTGCTTAATCTGGGCTTCAAACGAACCAAGACCGGGACGAGCACGCAAATTAAAGCGGGACCCAAAAAGGACTGACCACTACGCCGCCAAGGAGATTATCCGATCAATCAATTTGGGGTATCCCATGCCTGCCTTCTTGGCTGACAAGGCAAAGTCTTCATCTCTAGCAAGCATTGGATTTGGATTGGCCTCAATGAATACAATTTCATTTTCTGCGGTGAGCCGCAGATCAATCCGAGCGTATCCGCTGAGTTGCAGACAACGGTAGATTTCCTTGCAAGTGACCTCAAGCCGCCGCTGTGCCGATTTACCCAAAGGCGGCAGGAATCGATTACGAATATCCCAACGGCAACGGTACTCCTCATCCCATTTCACCTTATAGCTGGCGAAACGAGCCTGTGCCGGAACACCATTTCCCCAGATCATCTCGCGCGCAGGCAAGCATTGGAGACGGTCATTTCCCATCACACCCACGTACACTTCGCGCCCCTCGATGAATTCCTCCACCAGCGCCTCCTGCTTGAATCGCTCATGAACAAAACAAACACGATTAACCAGTTCGGCCTCGTTTCTTACCACACTCCTAAGACTAATACCATAGCTCGCCTCTTCGCGCACAGGTTTCACGATAAGCGGATAATTCATTCGCGGCTCAATGTCGATAAGCTGCCCCGGAAATTGCACTGAAAACTCTGGCGCACGCACGTTGTGGTAGTTAAGAATCTTTTTGGATATTATCTTGTCCTTACACAGTGTAATCCCCGTGGAGCCGCAACCAGTAATCGGCACACCCTGCAATTCCAGAAAGGATGTAATTCGGTTTTCATTCCCGAGCGAATTGGCGAACTGCTCCACCATATTGAAGATAACATCGGGCTGATAGTGATCGATCATTTCCCGAATGAGCTGGGTGTCATCATGAACACCGAGCATCGCGAATGGATAACCAAGTTTTCGTAGCGCGCTTAGCACGTGTCGCTCGGTTTTCCAATCCGGCGACTTCAGGTCCTCAGTATAATCATCATCAAGACTCGTAGGCTCGCCAACATCGAACAATACGAGCACTTTTGGCTTCTTTGCCATTGAATCGCACCTCCTTCTGCGCCGCGCTAGCGCGTGTGTTTGTATCGACCGGTGAACCGGTGATTCATTACTAGGGAAGTTATATACGAAATGAGGTGCGAAGGCAATTCAGAATCCGCCGCATCCGCCGCAAGACCTAGCTCTTTCGAACGCTCAATGAGATCGCCCAAAATTTCGTTCACACGGTATTTGGGTTCGCGTGTCCACTTGCACACCACACCTACAATATTCCTGCGTTTTTGCCGCAGGAATTTTTCTGCCGTGATGCACCCATTGCGCGAAGCAGATTTGGGAAATAATTGCTGCAAATCCACATCAAACAAATCCGTGAAGGATTCCGCGTAAGCTTTTTGTTTGCGCCGGTAATACGTTTTTAATTTAATACGCAAACTACTTTCCAGCGAAGCTCGGTAAGGCACCAAACCCATCGGTTCCCTGCCTGCCAGCGCGCACATCAATTCATCCACATACTCCAACTTGCGCAAAGCCGGCCAACCGCCATATTGTTTGCGCCAGTCCCCGCCGGGCGCAAGCCATACAGCAAAGGTTTCGGCCCAGTCTTCATCTGGGTGCATCTGGGCATACCAATCATCCAGATGGATCACGTACGATTTGCTGTAACGTCGTGGCCGATACGTTTCCGGATATTCCTGCGAAGCCAGTCCGAAATGTTGCTGCCATTTCTTTTTGCGCTGCAGCCTATAGGCATACGAATATGCATGCCCTGCCTCATGACGCAGCAATTTCATGCACTCTTCGCGGGTACCACCTTCCACTTCAAGGATTTGCTTGAGCTCCAGCCTTCGCAGTCGGTCATCAAAGAGATAAAAGGGAATGAAAATCGCCGCGCAGCCTTCAGGGCAAAACCATTCATCACCGATGTGGCAAGGTGGCAGGAGTAACAGATTCTTTTCCTTCAGCTCCTTGTATAGCTGCGCAACACAGGTAGCTACCAGCCCCCCCATTCGCAGGCGGAGATCGGAGATACGCCAGTCCAGTAACGCCTCATCATCAAGCGTACGCCAGTCAGGTTGTGCTGTCATCACCATCGGAGAGAGACGACGTTCTAGGGCGTGAATACAAAAGAGCCAAGCGGAAAATACAATCAATCCTTCGCCAGCGAATAGCACCGAATTTCCCTGTCATTGCGCAGATACACACTGCGATTGGCAAAGGCAGGATGGCTCCAAACCAACTTGCGGCCGCGGGCAAAACTGGTCGGTGCGATTAGGTTTGCACGGCTGATTTCATCGTAACCCTTAGGGCTGAGCTTGGCGATGATGAGGTCGCCCTTTTCATTATGGATAAAAAATCGATCCTCATGTTTCACCAAAAACGCATTCGCCCAACGACCCTCCGCACCGACAACTGGTTTGAAACTCTCCCACACCCGCTCACCGGTGGTAGCCTTCAGGCAACGAAACTGCCCGTAACTACACACGCCATAGATGTGGCCATCCTCAATGAATGGCGTACACATGATGGCGTGAAGCTGTTGGGTAAGACGCTCGCTGCTCCCGGTGGCACGCCAAGCCACTTTGGCGCGCGGAGCATCCTTGGCCAATTGCATCATCAGTGGTCCGTTGTAAAAGGAAGTGACAAACAATAGGTCGCCGTGCAGGCGAGGCGTGGGGATAGTCAATCCGGAGCGTGCTCTGAAGGGCACGCTCCAGTAGGGCTCGCCGGTTTCAGGATCAACCGAGTTCAACGCACGCGGATGCCAGATGATCAACTGTCTCTTGCCTCCTGCCTCATAGATCACCGGCGGGCAATAGCCAAGGTCCGGACTCTGCAGTGAAGTCCAAATCACCTTCCCGGTCATCTTGTTGAAGGCGGTCGTAGTTCCCTGTTCACCTCCAACCAGACAGATGAGTTTATCGCCATCCACCAAGGGATGAGCCGCGAATCCCCAGATAGGCACCTTGGCACCAAAGTCCTTTTTGAAATCCTTCTTCCAAACCAACTTGCCGCTCTTGGCCTTGAAGCAAAACAAATTCCCCATGGCACCGAGCACATAAACCCGGTCCCCATCAACCGTGGGCGTGCAGCGCGGTCCGGCGGGGTAGCTTATTGCATAAGGACAATTGTATTCATGTTTCCACAACAGCTTGCCATCTACCTCATTCAGGCACAGAACACGCTCAGTGCCCAACAACTGGCCTCGCGCAAAAGGATTGGATGGATTCCTCGTTCCTTTGGATAACTGCCGATCCAAAACAAACACCCTCCCATCTGCCACTGCGGGCCCCGCATAACCAGCTCCAATTAACAATTTCCACCGCAATTTCGGAGCACCATTAAATTTTTTGACGATGCCTTTCTCTCGCCAAACCCCATCACGCTGAGGCCCAAGCCATTGGGGCCAGTCATCAGCAAATATGGGAAACGTTGTGAGAAAGAGGAGAAAAAAGTGCGCTTTCATCGGCGAACTTTGCACTGATCAATTAATCTACGCAATCCTGATTGGCTCAGTTCTGGATTGATATGAGAAGGTCACGGTTTTGCGCATAAACCCACGCAAGAATCCCGGTGATTCCCACCACGCACCGACCAAGGGTGCCTAGCGGAACCTTCGCCAACGATCTCGATCAAATAAATCCCATGGCCCCCAGCCTCAACATCAACGGCACCCAGATTATTGGCTTGCACATTGGGTTCTATTGATCAGACGGAGAAGGCCGACTCCTTTTGATTAATCGATAAACCACCACCCCATTGACCACCACATCCTCTATTTGCAAATTACTTTTGGGCTCCAAATTCGGCGAATTTATTTCGGGCTTAACTTCTGGCAATTTTGGCAAACCAGGCCCATCGTTTGT
>CAZTTU010000054.1:7339-15924 GCA_964616045.1 uncultured Verrucomicrobiota bacterium
TTCTGGCTTTGTTTCTGGCTTTGTTTCTGGCTTTGTTTCTGGCTTTGTTTCTGGCTTTGTTTCTGGCGTGTATAAAGGCACGATGTGACGAGTCTCCTCCGCTTTTATGGCACTCTCCACCGCCAACTCAGCGGCAAACACCCGGGAAGCCAAATCCGTTGCCTGTTTGTTTAAAACAGCCAATTGGCGGGCGACCTCACGTGTGAGAGGAGAATCCTTTGGCAGTGAGACAAGAAGATTCTTAGCTTCAGTCAACCTCTCTTCCACCTCCCCCTCCATGGCTTTCAGGTCTGAAAATTTCCTCCTTGCTTCCCCCACCTTTTCCGTCCGCGGCTTAGACGTTGTTGTTTTGCAGGCAACCAACAGGAAATTCAACGCTAACAGAAACAGTACTAAACTCCCCTTCACGTGCAAATTGTATCAATAATTCTGCTAAAAACAAGCCTGTATCCGGAGACCCAATCTTGCCACCGGCTTAACTTTTCGATAAATTACCGACATGTCCACCCGGATCGAACGCACCGTCACCGTAAGTTGGCGTCATCAGGTTCTGTTCACTCAAAACGTTTTTGATGCAGAAAATGGCGTGCTTCGAGACACACTGGTTGACAACAAAGATGGCAACCAACGCAAGGTATTAATCGTGTTGGATGAAGCACTTTCCGAAGCATGCCCTACTCTTACCCGACAGGTTCAAGCTTACTTTAAAGCGCATTCAGATGTGCTGAATCTCACTTGCCCACCAATTATCATGGAGGGGGGAGAGCGCACGAAAAATTCCTATTTTCACGTTTCGGAAATCCACTCTCAGATTGATCGACACCACATCGACCGGCACTCCTACCTCATCTGCATAGGCGGAGGAGCATTACTGGACATGGTGGGGTTGGCTGCGGCCACGGCACATCGAGGCATACGTCATGTACGCATTCCAACCACAACACTCAGCCAAGATGATTCTGGCGTTGGGGTGAAAAACGGCATCAACGCATTCGGCAAAAAAAACTTCATTGGCACGTTTGCACCTCCCTTTGCGGTAATCAACGATTTCCAGTTGCTCGCCACACTGGAACCACGCGACAAACGCAACGGGTTTGTGGAAGCGGTTAAAGTGGCGTGCATTAGGGATGCAGATTTTTTTGAAGAGATCGAACGCAATGCAGATGCACTACGTAACTTTGAGCCGTCCGCAATGCAACGGCTGATTCATCACTGCGCAAAACTGCATCTGAACCACATCGCGACCGGAGGCGATCCGTTCGAAATGGGCTCGGCTCGACCATTGGATTTTGGGCATTGGGCGGCTCACAAGCTGGAGCAAATTTCCGAATATCGCATCCGCCACGGTGAAGCGGTGGCCATCGGCATCGCGCTTGACTGTGTTTATGCACGAGAGATGGGCTTCTTGAAAGATGTTGATTGCGACCGCATTCTACGCCTGCTTGAACGGCTTGGATTTTCGCTCTGGAGCAATGATCTATTACAGGAAGATGAGACAGGCAAACTAGTGGTGATTGAAGGACTTGAGGAATTCCGAGAACATCTTGGAGGAAGGCTCACGGTCACCTTGCTGCGAAACCTGGGGGAGGGTTTTGAAGTGCACGAAATGAACTTGCCCAAGGTGTTCAGCGCCATCCACGAACTGCACAATCGCGCGGAAGACCAAAGTGACAGCAAGATGATTCCTGCCAATGGCTAGCCCACGCCGAACAGTCGTCCTTAATATCGTTGGCTTGAGTAACCGCCATATCGGCCAACACACACCTAATATTTTAGCTTATCGGGATGCCGGAAATCAGGCATTTATTGATCCAGCTTTCCCTGCAGTAACATGTACCGCGCAAAGCGATTATCTCACCGGCCAGACTTCAGGCACACACGGCGCAGTCGCCAACGGCTGGTATCAGCGCGACTTGGCAGAGATTCAATTTTGGAAACAATCCAACCACCTCGTGCAAGCACCAAAAGTCTGGGAAAAACTCCGCAAAAAACACCCCCATTTTACCTGCGCTAAACTTTTCTGGTGGTACAATATGTATTCCAGCGCCAACTGGAGCATCACTCCGCGACCAATGTATCCAGCCGATGGACGCAAATTATTTGATATTCATACTCACCCAAACAACATCCGCACGGACATCAAATGCGACTTGGGCGAGTTCCCTTTCCCGGGTTTTTGGGGGCCGGCTGCAGGTCGCGACACGCCCCAAGGTTCTGCTGATTGCGCAACCCGATGGATTGCTGAATCTGCCAAGTGGATTGAGAAGAAACATTCACCGACGCTGTCACTGGTTTACCTGCCGCATCTTGATTACAACCTGCAGCGTCTTGGCCCTGAGGCCGGGCCCATCACCACGGACCTGCGCGAGATTGATGACATCGTTGGCGAACTCTTAGCGTTTTATGGGCGAAGGGGAATACAAGTTATGTTACTTTCGGAATATGGCATCACTGAGGTAAATCACGCTATTCATCTCAATCGGCTATTCCGTGAGCAAGGTTGGCTTACGGTAAAAAGAGAACTTGGACTAGAGATGCTCAATGCCGATGCCAGCCGCGTGTTTGCCGTAGCAGATCATCAAGTGGCACACATTTACCTCAACCGCACCGAGAAAAGCTCGTTTCAAATAGAAGTCCAAAAGTTTCTCGAGGGAATTGAGGGCGTGCAATCTGTGATCAATAGCACTGCACAAAAGGAACTCGGCGTGGATCACGAACGCTCAGGAGATTTGATCGCCGTGGCGAAAGAGAATGCATGGTTCACCTACTATTACTGGCTGGATGATGAACGCGCTCCAGATTTCGCCCGTACTGTGGACATCCACCGCAAACCAGGCTTTGACCCTGTGGAGCTTTTCATCGACCCGCAAATTACTCTTCCTAAACTGCGCATCGCGTATCGGTTACTGCAAAAGAAACTGGGCTTGCGCATGCTGATGGATGTGATCCCCCTTGACTCCTCACTCGTGAAAGGCTCACACGGCTGCCGCCCAAGCAATCGTATGGATTGGCCCATATGTATTATGCCAGACTTGGGCAAGTTTGAAGGCGATGATCTTAAATCCACCGATGTGTTCAGCTTGATCCTGCACATGGTGGGTTAATTATGTTTGTGTGTTGCATGTGCTTCCGTACATTTCGCCCGTGCGTTTTTTTACCATATTGTTTCTTGTTATCATCACCTCAACTCTCAGGGCTGAAAACTGGCCAGGTTGGCGCGGCCCACGCGGTGATGGCACTAGCCTTGAAAAGAATGTCCCCAGCAAATGGAGTGCCACCGAGAATATCGTCTGGAAAACACCGATTCCCGGAAAAGGTCATGCCTCACCTGTTATCTGGGAGGATAGGGTTTTTGTCGTCACCTGCGTAGAAGAAAAACAGGAGCGGCTTCTTTTTTGCATCAACCGCATCCATGGCGATGTGCTTTGGCAAAAGCTCGTGGTGAAATCCCCCCTCGAGCGAGCACATCGCCTCAACAGCCGCGCTTCCAGCACGCCAACGACTGATGGCAAGTTGGTCTATGTTTCGTTTCTAGATGCAAAGGAAATGGTTGTGGCGGCATTTGATTTTATGGGCAACCGAAAGCGGGAAGTGCGCCCAGGTGTATTCTCCAGTATGCATGGCTACTGCAGTTCACCGGTAATATGGAAGGGCAAATTGATTGTGAATGGCGACCACGACGGGCCTTCTTATATTGTCGGGCTCGAATGCAAGACAGGCAAAACACTCTGGAAAACAAAACGACACAATCGAACACGCAGCTATTGAGTGCCAACAATATTTAACCTCAACAATCGAAATCAATTGATCCTCAGCGGCGACAAGTCCGTGGCAAGTTACAATCCGGATACCGGGAAAAACATCTGGTATCTCAATGGACCGCCAGACCAGTTTGTAGTCAGCATGGTGTACAACGAGAAGGCAGATCTACTGTTGATGACCGGCGGCTTTCCTGCTCATCACATCATGGGCCTCAAGCACGACGGAAAAGGCGTCATTGATGACCAGAGCAAAATCCAGTGGCATCATCGTACTCCCAATTGGGTTAGTTATGTACCCTCCCCCATTTCCGAAGGTAAGTATTTCCTCATCGTGAATGACCGGGGCTTCGCAAGCTGCTTTGATGCTAGAAGCGATAAAAACACTTGGGCCGGCAAAAAACTTGGTCGTGGCGCCCATGCAAGCCTTGTGAGCGTGGCGGGATTGGTTTATTTCACATTTGATGACGGGACCACTCGCTTGATTCGTCCCGACAAGGCACTGGATATAGTTGCAGAGAATTCTATCGGTGAAAGAGTATTCGCCAGCCCCGGCATCAGTCAGGGGAAAATATTCATCAAGGGAAATCACCACCTCTTTTGCATTGGAAAATGATGTCTGGCGCGAGAATTGCTATGAATCAAGTGAGCTGGCATCACAACTGGGGCTTTTTATCTTGAAAAAAGGCAAAATTGTGGTTAGTTATGAAATAGACACTGGTTAAGGATGAAGCCAAGGAACATTAGTACCAGTTGGGCTCAAATATCTTTGAGCGTCGGAATTTTTGGCATGATCTGCCAACTGGGGATAGTCACGGCGCTTGGTGTACCAGGTGCTGTGCCCGGCACGCCGGGAGTTCCAGGCGGACTCTCGGGCATCCCAACCGGATCAACCAATACCCCAACGATTCCTGGCAGCATCCCCTCCCCGACCCCGGGTGGTACTATTGGCACTGGCATCAATCCCGTGACCGGGGTGCCCACGCTCCCTACAGGCATTCCCGGTGGAATGGGCATTTTGACTAACACACCGCCTTTAATTCCTGGTGGTTTACCTGGAGTCACCCCTCCAAATATTGATCCGGTGACTGGGGTGCCGATCAACGGTGGTTCACTGACAAATAATCCCTCCGGAACGAACACCGGAAATTCAAATGTTTCCACCAACGCACAACCAGTGATTACTCCTGAGATGATGCAGGAAGCCCTTCGCATTTTCATTCGTGAAAGCAAAACAATCCAACGCGAAGCGCGAATTGGCAATCCGCGGCAACAACACAATTTGGCTGTCCTTTACACGCTGGGCATCGGTGTGCCGTTGGATTTCAAACGGGCCCATCACTGGTTCAACAAAGCAGCGATTCAAGGCTTGCCTGAATCTCAATTCAACCTAGCCATTGCCTACCAAGGCGGCATGGGGGTGCGTAAGGATATGGTGATAGCCTACAAGTTTTATTCCCTTGCCGCAACGCAAGGCCTTCCTTTCGCTGCACAGGGACGAGACCACCTCGCGCAATTCATGAGTCGCGTCCAGATCGAAACCGCCCAGCGCATGGCGCGTGGTTTTCAACAGGGCATCGCAAGATGGCAAGAAATGAAGGGCCTTGAAGAGGCGGGGCAATCCAACGTAAACCGCATTCTTGGAATTGATTTAAATCCAAATGATTCCGACGGTGATTGATATAAGCTAGATTCCAGATTCCCGCCAAAGGCGGTTCTGCAGATGTACAGCAGCATGCTGGCCGATAAGTGTCAGAGCCGAAAGTTGCCCCTCTGAAAACTCCGCATCTTCCGACGTATCCTCCACACATAATATCCCCACCTCTTCACCTCCGCTCACTAGCGGCACATACATACCGGCATTCATCGACAATCGCCGAACGGATTCCTTTTTGCTCACCTGTTGCCAGGCAAACGCCACACGCCTTTCCAAGGCACGATGAGTCAAAGTATCACTGAGAATAGGCTTTAAAGACGGCACATGTGCCAGCACCTTGATTCGATTGATAGTCGGATCTATTACAAACAAGGCCGCACGTTCCACCCCCTCCAGCCAATCTGGAAGTTGATTGACCAACCATTGAACCATGGCATTCGAATCCTGTTTGGATTCAAATGCTCCCGGCAAGTCAGGCAGCACTTCCAGAAGTGTTGCAGCATCATCGCTGCGTAGAAATGGGTCCGTTAAAGCATGCTCATAAGTTGAACGAATCCGCCCCATCGGGCTCTTGCGACTAAGGAAAATACTCTCCAAATCCTTCTGGGACCGTTCTCCTGGAGCGTGGTAACGATAGTTGTCTTCCTTGTAAACAGGATACGAATCCATCGCCGAAAAAGCGCTCTCATCTCCCGCCGTGGTCTCAGGGGCATCTTGTTGATTCATGGTCGGCTCGGATTTCTCTCCGACATCAGTCCACAATCGAAGAATGATAGAACCGATCTGGACCTGATCATCCGGACGCACCACACAAGCTCCATTAATCGGGTTGCCATTCACACGCGTGCCATGAGTACTCCCCAAATCCTCCACCCAACAAATACCACGGGTTTTCCATGCACGCGCATGAGTGCGCGACACCTGCAAATCCCCGCTGAGATCCACGTTGATATCAGTCTGAGGGTGCTTTCGGCCAATGAGAATCTCTTCACAATCAAAAGACTGTATCTGAGTAGAGCCCTCCATTGTGACTTCCACATAAATCGCGTTGTCTGCTGATGCAACTTTCTTCCTCGGCACAGTTCCTTTCGCCTTGGCGACAACATTCCCCTTCTCACCCGGTTGACGAATTGGCTTTGGTCGGGGACGTTTACGCCGTGACCGATCTTTTCTTGGGCCGCGCTTGGGGGTTCCTTTCTTTCGGGTCGGTGGATGTGTTGCCCGAATCTTCAGGTGCGTTTCACCAACAATAACTTCATCGTTGGATTTTATGGCTACCGGCGCAGTAACAACATTCCCATTCAGCATCGTCCCCCCACTACTACCCAAATCCACGATCATTACGATGCCCTCCTCCACCCAGGCTCGCGCATGGATACGTGACACCAGATCATCCGGAGTCAAATCCAGTTCCACCTCGCGCTTTTCATTGCGACGACCGATCACGACTTCCGCTTTATCCAAAACCACTTCGCGCACCGCGTCGCCTTGCTTGATTTCAAACTCCAACATTCGGGACCAGATTGGCTAGCCTCCCCCCCAAACGTCAACCCTCTTTGGCAAATCATCTTGAGCAAAATCTGATTTATAATACATTGAGGCAGCTTTTGGTGAAATGCCCACTACATTCAAAGTAATTATTCAACACAGTAGTGGCGAAGTAGTGTCGCAGTATTCGTTGGATCCAGGCGAACACAACATCGGTCGAGATGTCTCCAATTCCGTGTCCGCGCAAAGCGATTATCTCTCGCGACACCACGCCAGACTCATTCTTGCTCCAAACGGAATTTCCATTGAAGACCTAGGCAGCACGCACGGCACCCATGTAAACGGAGAAGCTATTCAATCGATAACCGGCATAGCTCTAAACCAAGCAGTGCAAATTGGTGACCTGTATCTTACTGTGCAGGATGACGAGACCAGCAACATCAACCCAGACCTATACACCATGGGTGACTTGATCGGAGGCGGCCGTTATACTCTACGGCAGGAAATTGGACGGGGCGGTGACGGCATAGTATGGTTGGCCAATGACGAACATCTAGCCCAACTGGTGGCTATCAAGCGGCTTCCACCCGAGTTGGCCAATAATACCATCGCCCTTAGAGATCTCGTTAGCGAGGTCCAAAAGGCGCGAATGCTATCCCACCCAAACATCGTTCGTATTCACGACTTTGTGAAATCAGCCGACGAACCTCCCTTCATTACCATGGAATTTGTGGATGGCTCTGATTTAAATTCGCTGCGAAGCCAACAACCCAACGGATACTTTACCTGGGAGCGACTGGAGGGATTAGCGGGGCAATTATGCGAGTCCCTGGAATACGCTCACCAGCAGCAGATCATTCACCGTGATCTCAAGCCAGCTAACATGATGATTACTCGCGACGGCAACTTGAAACTGGCTGACTTCGGCATTGCCGCGAGCATGGGTGATTCCGGATCCCAAAAACAAACCGAGGGCGACTCCAGCGGCACCATGGTTTACATGAGCCCGCAACAAATGCAGGGTGCAACGCCGCATCCCACAGACGACATCTATGCGCTCGGAGCCACTCTCTACGATCTACTAACCACACGACCGCCATTTTACACCGGCGATATTTTTCATCTCGCACAGGAAGTGCCGCCACCCACGCTCTCACAACGCCTCAGTGATTTTGAGATGGAGAAACACGTGCCGCCGCATGTAGAGAACGCCATTATGGCCTGCCTCAGTAAGGACCCCGCATCCCGCCCTGCAAATGCCACTGAACTGGCCGCGCTCTTGCACCCAAGTGATCAACCGCCGCCACCACCACCGCCACCGCCCGAATTTATTCCTGAGATGGAATCCATTCTTGCTGAGCCATTGGAAAAGACACAAAAATATTTAGAGGAAAACCTGCCTGCGCCCGTCACCTCCTGGTGGAACAAGCAAAATACAAATAGACGCGACTTTGCCCTAATAGCCTGTATCGTCATCGGGTTAATAGCCGCCGAACTGATTTACTCCGGCCTCACCAAAAAGTGGGATTTGTTCAAGACTATCAGGGATAATGAATGGGGGCTATTCCGCCCGTGGTAATCGCTGAAATACGGCGATTGTATTTTAGCCATCAACCCTCATCCCCTCTTGTGAATAACCCGTGAAAACGGTGTGGACACTAATTAATAACCTCAGCTTGGTC
>CAZTTU010000055.1:0-15795 GCA_964616045.1 uncultured Verrucomicrobiota bacterium
CGGGTTCGCCTTCTCCGGGTTCGCCTTCTCCGGGTTCGCCTTCTCCGGGTTCGCCCTCTCCGGGTTGGGCTTCAGCAATAGCCGCTTCGGCCTTCTTCATTTCGCCGATGGCTTGTGGCAAATTGTTTTGGGTAAGTTGCTCAGCAGCGTTTTGTGCTGCTTCTTGCGCCTCAGCCAAGGGACTATCTTGAGGTTGCGACTGCTGCTCCCCTTGTTGTTTCTGAGCTTCACCGAGAGCGTCTGCAATTTCCTGCTGTCGTTTTTGTAGCTCCTGTACAAGCCCTGCGGGTTCCTGTAATTCTGAAAGCGCCTCGTTCAACAATTCCTGCGCCTTCTCAGTTGCCTCCTGGGCATTTGCCAATGCATTGGGATCCTGTTGTGGTTGGCCGAGCTCCTGGGCAAGTTCACCAATCTTCTCGTCAACTGCCTTCTTGGCTTCCTGTAGGTCATTCAATGCCTCACCCTGCGGCTCACGTGCAGCTTGGGCATCGGGTTTGGTTAATTGTTGCTGGGCTTTTTGCATTTCGCCCTGGGCATTTTCCAATGCCTGCTGGGCTTCCTGTGGGGCCTCCGCTTCCTCTGACTTGTTTTGGGTTTCGCCAGTCTGCTCGCCCAATTCTCCCTGTTGCTGAGCCTGTTCCGGCAATGAAGGCGGCTGGTTGCCTTCGGGTTGTCCTTCGGGTTGTCCTTCGGGTTTAGCGCCGCTGTCTTGAGGCTGCGGGTTGGCTTCTTGAGCTGCCGTCTTTGCGGCATCCAACTGTAAATCCTGCTGTTCCTTGATTAACCCGGCAATATCCTCACTCAACTCCTCGAGGGCTTTCTTTTGTTCGGCCGCTTCCTCGAGTTCCTCAATTTTTTCAGCGAGCTGTTGCCCTGCCTTTTCAAGGGCGTCGATGGCGGCCTGTTGCTCATCAGGAGCATTCTTAGCCTCATCGAGCTTGTCCTCCGATTTCTGCATTTGTTTGGCAGCCTGGCCCAGTGACTCGGCAGCCTCTGGCGCAGCATCGGTGGCCTCCTGTTGGGTATCCTTGGTGTCCCCCTTCACTTCTTCCTGTTTCTCGCCCTGCTCCTTCAGGCCAGCCTCGCGCATGGCCTCGGAATCGCCCTTCTCCGCGGCTTTTTGTGCGGCTTTCTGCAATTGCTGGCCAGCTTGGTCCAATTGCTTGGCGGCCTCGGCAAGTTGCTGCTTGGCTTTCTCATCGGCAGCCGCAGCTTCCGCCGCCTGCTGGGCAGCTTCTTCGAAGGCCTTCTTGGCTTGATTCAATTCCTCGCCAGCATCTGCCTTTGCTTCATTTGCCTTTTCGCCAATCTCCGGAACATCCTGTTTGGCCAGTTCCTTGGCGGCCTCGGCAATCTGCTCGGCTAAATCATCCGGCAACTCGCCCTTGGCCAGTTGAGCCAGATTCTCTGCCTGTTGCGCAGCTTTCTCAGCATCCTGCTTGGCTGCCTCGGCAGCTTGCTTCTCCTGCGGTGTCTGCGCCTGCTCGGCCGCTTCAGCAGCCTGCTTGGCAGCTTCAGCAAGTTGCTCTGCGGCCTGCTCAAGTGGTTTTGCGGCATCAGCAAGTTTTTCCTCCTTCTTGCCATCCGCTGCGGCCTCAGCTGCCTGCTTGGATGCCTCTTCCAACGCTTTCTTCGCCTCTTCCAGCACTTTACCGGCATCGGCCTTCGCATTGTCGGCTTTCTCCTTAATCTCAGGGATATCCTGCTCGGCCAGTTCCCTGGCGGCCTCGGCGATTTGCTCGGCTAAATCCTCCGGCAACTCACCCTTGGCCTGCTGAGCCAGATTCTCCGCCTGTTGCGCGGCTTTCTCAGCATCTTGCTTGGCTGCCTCGGCAGCTTGTTTTTCACTAGGAACATCAGCTTTCTTAGCAGCTTCGGCCGCTTTTTCGGCTGCTTGAGCAAGTTGCTCGGCTGCCTTCCCCAATGGCTTAGCCGCTTCTGCCAGTATATTCTCCTGCTCTTTAGCATTCTCAGTTGCCTCAGCAGCCCGTTTAGCCGCCTGTTCCAACTTTTCAACCGCTTCCTTGTATTCCGGTTCGGCCTCAACTTTGCCTGCTTCAGATTGTTTCTCGATGCTGGGAATTTCCTTGGCGATCTCTTCAGCCTTCTTGGCCGCAATTTCAGCAGCAGTTTTCACTTCCTCGGGCGCCTTCTCTAGAACCTGCTCCAAGTGGCTGGCGATTTGCTCAGCCTCCTTGGCTGCTTGTTCAGCCGCTTTCTTCGCCTCTTCGGCGGCCTTCTTTTGCTCAGCGCCGGGCTCGGGCATCACCTCAGCGGCGGCAGCGTCCTTCTTGATTTTCTCCTCCTGTTTCTTTAGCTCAGCTACCTTCTCAGCAAGCTCTTTTAACTGCTCGAGCTTGTCCTTTTGCTGCGGATTATTCTTTGCCTCTTCAATTTTATCGAGTTGCTCTTCAAGTGTTTTCTTTGCCTCATCGAGATTTTCAATTGCTTCCTGCTGCTCCTGATTAGCCTGCTGGGCCTTGGCCTCAGCTGGGGCAGTTTCGTTCTTGAGAATCTCGCGCGCGTCCTGCTGGTTGTCTGTGGATTCCTTCAATTCCTCCGCGGCCTGGGGAACCACTTCGGCCACGTCCTCGCGAATAAGATCGGTGCGATCCACAAGATCAGCTTGTGAGCGCTCCACTTCCTTGGGTTTGGTGGCATCCTCCTTCTTGGCAATCTCCTTGGTTTCCTTGATTACCTCTTCCTGCCTAGCCTTGGTCTTTTCAATATCACGAATGGCTTGGCGGATGATTTCCTCCTTGTCGCGCTTGGGAGCGAGGATGCGTGCGATGTTAATCATGGCACCGCGGGCGCGACGTTCGTTACCGGCGGCACTTTGGAGGCGCGCGCCCTTGATGTCAGTAAGTGCGCCTTCGAGGGCAGGGTCGAGTTCGGCCTTCACCTTTTCGAGAGCAAGCTTGGGGCGAGGTTCGTTGGTGGGATCAAGCCGCTTGCTCAACTCCTCGAGCTTCTTGACGAGCGAGGCAGATTCATCACTGATGCCGGCCTGGTCAAGCTCCTGCAACCGCAGGTCAATCTTGGCGCCCTCTTGGTAGCGAGCAGAGGCAGGTTTGCCCGCCATGACCACAGTGCGATCCATGTTATTCTTTTGCGTACCGGAGAGACGCATGAACCGACCGGAGAGTTCGCGGAAAATTTGCTGCTGCTGCCAATCGAGGTATATCTGCTGAAGCTGCACAGTTACCTGCTTCTGACCGGAGAAAGCACCGAAGGCATTGGCGTTATCCTTTCGGATGATACGAGCATCCTTGAGTTGCTTGACGATCTTGCGCACTTCCGACTGCGTCAGGTGGTTGAGCATTCCACGGAAACGTTTCAAAGTGTCCACATCATCACCTTCCAGCCCGTTGCGATCGTACTCGACAATCACAGAATCTAGCTGGCGCGCCACGCGCTGCAAACTTGTCCCAATGCGCTCCTGGTTCAGCTCCTGTCGCAGAAAACCGTCGTTACGAGTAGTGGTGGAAGTGGGGGTGGCGGCGTTCAGGAAAAGCGGCAAGAGCGCCAACCCAACCGCAATAACGTGGCTCTGTTTCATAAGATTTTCTGCCGTGCAGTACTACTGCGTTTTGACCCTCTGCAAGACTCGGAGGATTATGCCAATATTGTCATACTAATCAATGCCCAATTCGATCAATTATTGACAAAAACTACTCATCTTCCTTCGGGGAAATTATGATTCGCGCACGAATTATCTCGCCCAGTTCGCGATTGAGCTTCTCCTGGTTGATGGCGGTCTCGTTAACGCCGGTGATGGAGTCGGTGGCGCGGTTCTGCAGATCGCGGCGTTTTTCATCATCGGTCACAACTACAGCGTATAAGTGACGGCTTTCGCCAACACCCGGCTTTGGGTCACGTCCATCCTCGGCCTCAATCCAATATTCTATATTTGTTCCTACCGGTGGCTTGAGATCCACTATTTTCCAGTCGTGCTCCACCCGTTTCAAGCGACCTATGGCCTGATCTGTTCCAAGCAGCAGCGGTTGCGGCGGGGCATTGCCGATCACGTACATTAGCCGCAGTTGCTTTACCCCGTAATCATCCTTCACAGAAACCATGATAGGTAACCGCGCGCGCTGAGTCACCTTTGACTCCTTGCGCAATGGCTCCAGCACCCGCACCACCGGCGCCTTATCCGGCAACATTGTGATGCGGTAGAGCGCCTCGTTCCGGGATTCGAAATCGTGCTTGTCTTTCAATTTCACACTAAACCCGATGATATTTAAATCCTGCAGCGGCAGCGTAGCGGACACCACGCTGCTTTCCCCCTCATCCACAACCATTTGCACCGTGCTGGCCTCACCTTCAGCATTAATAATACTTGCATAACCACTTTTCACCGGCTTGTTGGCGGTGACGGTCACCTTCAGTTTACTATTCTCCAAAAGGGTCAAGTCTCCGCGCCGGCGCAACTGTGGCTTGAGGCCGGTGTAGGCTGGAAAATCCTGTTCAAACACAATCTCCCGAACCGCCGGCCGCGACACCACGGTCACCTTGCTCGTCTCGCGGGCGTCATTGGCGGTGACGATAACTTCAAACGATTCGCGCACATTCTCCAAAGGCAGACTGTAAATGCCTGCGGCATTATTCGTACGTGTATGCGGCGTGGCACGGGCAGCACTGGCGTATTTTATGGCGATCACCGCCGTAGGTGGCTTTACTCGGCTGGTTTCCTTGAGTGTGACTTCAATGGTCAGATCATCGCCACGGGCAATCACATTGCGCGGCTTCACAGTGATTTCATCAATATGAGTAAAGCGCGGCACATCCACATCCTGAGTGAGAAATGCGCGCTTCAACAGGTCACCAGAATCCGGTTGATATTTATTGTATGCCAACACTCCCAGGCCCACCACCAGCAGGGCCAAGACAAACGCACGTGCAAAACCGTCGACCGGCACAATGATGTTGAAGTTTTTTGACTGCGCCATCTCCTCAGTTTGTTTCACGAGCGCCCGAACCAACACGCCCGCGATTCCCTGAGGCAGGTTGGCCTCGCCCAATTGTGTGGTCGCGATCAGGCGGCTCCGGAAATCAGCAAACTGATCGGATTTCTCCACCTGCAGCGCCACCTCATCGTCATTGGGTTGGCTGGTAAGGGGAGTGTAGATATGCCGCAGGAAAATGATGAAGAGCACTGTCGCATCAATCATCAAAAATAGCATGCGTACATCACGTGTGAGATCGTATTTCCAGTCGATCAACATTCCCCCCGCCAGCAGCGCCACCGCTGCCAGCACCAACCAGGACACGCCAGCTCCGAGGCCAACAAACAACTGCTTGTTGCGCACGGCGGCCAATTTGCCACGCAGCACTTCGCTCGAGTGGGCTGTCCTGACATTGCTCATTTCAGATAAGAGAATTTACGCAAAACCCATTCCACGGTGACCACGAGTAAAATTAATATGAAATAAAGCGGCGTGGCCCACAACTCCACTTCCATCCGGCTTTGCACGCCCACGCGCTCAGCCTTGATGGCTCCGGGCAATTCGTGGAGATCTTCCTCGCGGAAGAATCGGCCCTTCGTCATCGTGGCCAAATTTTCCATGAGGTTTATATTCATGGCGGTTTCGGCCATTTCCAGCGAAGCCTCCACCACGGTGAAATCACGTTTTGTCTCCGGCGAGGGCTCCAGGTGAAATTGATATTGCCCGGCAGCAGGCGCAATGAACTCGCCAAAATACAATCCCGGCTGTCCTTCTACAACCTTGAGCATAACTTCGGACTGACTGTTTTCGATGGTGGAGGTGTATACCCCCCCCACCTCTTCCTCGTCGAACGGCTCATAGCCCTCCTGATACAATCGCGCGTAGACTCGAACACGATCACCGGTCATATAGTTCTGGCTATTGAGCGAGATTTGAGTGCGCTTATTCGCGCCAATGAACCGCTGCTGCGCCATGCGCTGAGATACCTGGCCCCAGAAACGGGTGTAGTAGAGATCGCCCACGTTTCGTCGCCAGCGCCAAGTGTTGTCTGTGCCGACGTAAAGCACCTGGCCAAGACCATATTGATGCCTTGCGATGACCGGAAGCTTCTTGCCGCGATCATTTTCCTGGTTGGGATCAACCATCAACACCTCCGCGCCGGGCTTGCTGTCCACCTGCGCCACCCAATAGATCGGCGGCAAATCGTCCCAAAGGGATACGCTGTCTTCGTCTTCCCCCGCGAGATTTAACATCGGATCCACCTTGCCCAGTGCGGTGAGTTGCACGTGGATTGCTTTATCGGCGATCGATTCCTCTTCACTGCCATCTGAGCCCTTTTCAAATTCTACCGGCAACATGTCTGCCACGGGGGTATCCATGTAGGAAAATGGGCTGAACTGGCGACCGGCAATCATCACAAATGCGCCACCAAAGCGGGACACAAACTCGTTCAAATTCTCCATCTGGGCAACAGTCAGACGCTTGGGATCCACGTCTCCCAAGACAACCACGTCATACTCAAAAAGATCCTTTTTGTTCTCCGGAAAACTCTCCAGATACGGAGTGTTCTCCTCGCGCGCCAAGGCGGGATCGCCTTCCAACAGCAACGTCTTGGCTTCCACTCGGCGATCACGCGTCAGCACAGCATGCAGGTAGCGAAAATCCCAGCGCGGTGATTGCTCCACGAAAAGCACCTTGATTTTTTCATCCACAACCCGCAGGCGCCGCGCCGCCTCGTTGTTGTTGGGATCTGTTTCATCATCGCGCGCGGCCATGGAGGCCTTGATCTCGAAGTCACCTGCGGCGTTGGTTTTAAACCTCAGCGGAATCTGCTGTTCACCATCCGGCCCGAAGGCAACTGTTTCTTCCGCAACCTTATCACCGTTTAGCGTCAGGATGAGCTGACCATTTTCACCCGCCAATCCCTGTGATCGGACGCGCACGCGCACCAGTAATTCGTCCTCAAGAAATGCCGCCGGTGGCGCGTCCATTTCGGTGATGATGATGTCGCGTGGCGAGGTGATGCCCACACCGTAAAAATACAACGGCACTCCTGCACTGGAGAGCTCAGAACCCACCGTACGCGGCTGGACGCCGGTGTTGTGAGCCCCATCCGAGATCACCCAAATACCAGCCAACGACTGGCCGCGCTTGCGATTGAGTGCTTCTCGCAGGGAATCGCCCATGGCGGTGGCTGAGTGCACAGCGCCAAGTTCACCAATCCACGGGAAATCCTTCAGCTCAAGCTTGGCAGCGGGCGCATTTGGATCGTTCTCCTGACCCCGGTGTGCGCGCTGCAACTCCCTAACCTGGCCACCCAACCCAAAGGTGAAGGCCACCAGGTCAAAATTTTTCGATAACTCAGGAAACAAATTTAAGTTCTCATTGCCCAGTACGCTTTGCAGAATATTAGTGCGGGCCAACACTTTGAATTCCTCACTCCGGCCTTCCTCCAGTTCCTGGTCCAAGCCCTTCTGTGCATCAAGATGTCCCTTGGCGATTGCGGCGCGTTTAATATCCTCATCGGTCACCCGGGGGTCTGCAATGGCCATGCTACGACTGCTGTCTATAAGCACCAGAAGCGTCTGGCGGATTTTACGCTCGAGTGACAGTGTTAGCACTGGCCGTAACAGGACACCGAGCAGGAGCACCAAAAAGGCCACACGCAAAATGACCAGTATTGCCTTTCGTCCACCAGACAACTCCGCAGGCAACCAGCGGTAGGAAATCCAGATGACCCCCGCAAAAGCCGCAACCAGCAACGCGATCCAGCCCCACTCCACACCCCCGTGGAATTCCAATTGACTGCCCACAACATCGCTGCCGGCTTCCACCGTCTCTCCAGTCAGTTTAAGAATCCAGTCGTTCATTATTTTGATTGGCTGAATTTCTGTGCCAGATAAGTCTCCAATCCCGCGAGTGCAAGCACGACTAACAGGATCAACAGCCAGTATTCCGCGCCCACACGCGCATCCTGCACCTTTGTCTTAAAGTCCGTGCTGTCATCCCAGAGGATGACTTTGTCGCGCGGGACTGGCAAATCATCATCAACTATCTTGCGCAAGTCCGATTCGCGTTGATCAGGCTGCACGGCAAAAAGCATTTGCTGTGAATCACCTTTCAACTGGAATTCATACAAGCCGGCCCGATGGGTATTCTTAAACTGAAGCACCGGCCGATCATTGAGCACCTCGGCGGTGAGGGTATTAGTCTGGGCCAGAGCAGGCATCAACACCGTGCCTTCGCTGTTGTTCTGGTGCGCAGCCAGCGGCTGAAGGAACGGCTCGCCCACCCGAAGATTGAGGCCCGCGTCCTGATGTGCCTGCACACTACCAATAATGCGGTACAACAATGGCACCACCGAGGAACCGCGAACCGGCAGGTCACCCCAGGCGGTGTCAGCGGTGGAGCTGAATTGATACACACGCCCTTCGCCCCATTCGCGTTCCATGATCGCGGGCGTTCCGGGGGTGCCTTTCTCCTCGTCAGTTTTTGGTTTTTTTTCATAACGCAAAACAACTTTTGCCGGACCCGCCTCCTTGACCTCTGGCTGTTCAGCATCCTCATTAAGTGGCATTCTTCGGAAGGTGCGGGCTACGCCCAGCTCACCGAACTCAGGATTGTTCCAAAGCGCCGTGACGGGATGTTCATATGCGCGTTTCTGGAATTCCACAAACACCTCATCCTGACTGGCTTTACCGACTGCATCACCCCAAGGCGAAGGCAGCAAGCCGTGTTTCTCAAAAAGTTCATGGTTATAGAAATCCAGATCAACCTCTTCCCCTGGATAGAAAATCAGACCACCGCCATTTCGAATATATGTTTTCAAACCCTCCACATTATCCGGCGTGAGACGGGGCACATTGGCCATCACAACGGCTGTGTAGCGCTTGAGACCTCCCTGCGCATACTCCTCAGGCGACTTCACATCAACCTTTACGTAGTGATCCTCCACCGGCGATAGTGCGGCCTGCAGAAAGAAACTTTCATGATCGCGGATATCCCGTGCCTCCCGGTCGCCATCTACGATCAGCACGCGCACTTCCTTCATCGCGCGCACTACCAGCAGATTTTGGTTGTCAGCCGGCAAATCATCGTACTGAGCCGGATCCGGAAATGCCGCACGAATCGAATGATAACCCACCTCTTCGAGGCGCGTGTAGAGCGGCACAGAGGTCGTGCCACCAGGTGGCACCGCCGGAATGTTCACCCGATCACGTGGATCTGGCTCACCATCGACATACAAGCTCACTGCCACATCCGTAGCCTCCTCGTCATCATGGTTGGCCACTTCGATTTCAAAACGCAACGGATGATTCGCCGGGGTGAGACCCGAGGAAATATCCATTTTTGTTATCGCCAGATTGCGCGGGGGCTCCTGCTTGCCCACGCGCAGAACGTACACAGTAATATCATCCTTGTTATCCGATATCAGTTTTTGAATATCAGCATTTTGCTGCCAACCGCTGGCCTGACCATCGGTGATTACATAAATTTCCTTCCGCAAAGCCGCGCGGCCTTTAAGGATTTCTACCGCACGCCCCACTGCAGGAAACAAATCCGTGGCGTGATGACTTACCTTGGCCCGATCAATCTCATCGTGCGCCTGATTCAGGTCATACGTGGGCTCATCAATCACATCCAGCACCACATCCGAAGCCAGCAACACGCCAACCGCAGAACCCGATGGCATTGCGTCAAGTGTTGCCTTCGCCGCTGCGCGCGCCTGTTCAAATGCACTTTTACTTCCAGCACCCGCGCGCAGATCCATGCTGTAAGAGTTGTCCAGCACCACCACCCCGGTCACTTTGGCCTGCCCCAACACATCGGTTCTGGAACTCTTCAGGGCCGGGCGTGCCAAGGCGAGCGCCAGCAGCGCAAGCAGCGCGCACCGAATTAGCAGCAGAATCAAATCCTCCAGGCGCATGCGACGTTGGTTTTGATCCACACTGAGCTTCACAAACTTCATCGCCGCCCAGATGATCGTCTTGAACTTTCGACGATTCAGAAAATGAATGATGATCGGGACGGCAATGGCTGAAGCCCCGACCAACATCAATGGATTCAGGAATGACATGTCAGACTTGCTTGCCCTTCGAGGTACGCAGGCGGAAGGTTAGGTAATTACTCATTACTTGTGCCAATGGCTTGCTGGTGTCTACCCGCACATAGTGCACCCCGTTCTTCTCGCATCCTTCACGGACACGGTTCTGGAAGGCGTCAAACTCACGCTGGTAGGTCTGTCGAATTTCCGCCGGGCGCGTCAAAACCTTCGGAACATTTTCGAGACCTTCAAATTCCACCAGACCGTTGAACGGAAACTCCAACTCATACGGATCAAGCACCTGAAAAACGATCACCTCATGCCCACCGAAGCGGAGATGTTGAATGCCCTCCATCACCTCCGCCTCCTCATCAAAGAAATCGCTGATAATAATGAATATGCCCTTACGCGGAGTCTGCATCGCCATGTTATGCAGGTTTAGAGCGATGTCGGTTTCCTTGGTGCCCTCAAAAGCAGCGAGGCGCGACATGATGTTGTGGATCGTCGCCTTGCTGTCACTACGCGGCGCGTAGTCCTGCATTTCCCGGTCAAAAATGCCCAGAGCCACCGCATCGCGTTGATGGATGATGATATATGACAGAACCGCTGCAATCATCTTGCCGTATTGCAGTTTGGTATGCGCTCCCGAGCCATAGATCATGGACTCACTGCCATCGAGCAGAATATTCGCAACGTAGTTGGTTTCCTGCTCGTACTGCTTGACAAACAGCCGGTCGGTGCGCGCCTCAACCTTCCAATCGACATGGCGGGTGTCATCACCAGGGGCATACTCACGGTGCTGCGCAAACTCCACTGCAAAGCCACGGTAAGGCGACTTGTGCTCACCAGCCATGTAACCTTCCACCACATATCGCGCGTGCAGACCCAGAGCTTCCGCCCGGGAGATGGCTTCAGCATCAAGCAAATCAGCTGAGGTTTGAGTGTCCATAAACGTGAACCAATGCGCTGGAAAAAGCGTCTAGCTCAGCTTCTCTTTTTGCGGCACTTGCTCAAGAATGCGCTCGATGATGTCATCGGTTGTAAGTCCTTCGCTGGTGGCGGAGAAGTTCGGGATGATGCGATGACGCAGCACCGGCGCTGCCACCGCCGCAACGTCTTCAGTACCAACATGCACCTGGCCCTGAATCATGGCGTACGCTTTTGCGGCCATGATCATATTCAAACCGGCTCGTGGACCAGCACCCCATGAAAGCCATTTTTTACACAGCGGCAGGGCTTCGTCGGTGGTCACGCGGGTCACACGCACAAGCTGACGAGCATATTCAAACACATGATCACTGACCGGCAACTTGCGCACGATGCCTTGCAGATCAAGAATTTGTTGACCATTCAAAACCGCTGTGGGCTTCTCGGGCGCCTCGCCTGTGGCCATCTTCATAATATCAATCTCCTCACTAGAATCCGGATAATCCACCTTGATCATGAACATGAACCGGTCAAGCTGCGCCTCGGGTAACGGATAGGTACCCTCCTGCTCAATCGGATTCTGCGTCGCGAGCACAAAGAACGGATCCGGCAAGTCATGATCCTGGCCCCCAATCGAAACTTTCCTCTCCTGCATCGCCTCCAGCATGGCCGCCTGCGTCTTGGGCGGGGTACGGTTGATCTCGTCCGCCAACACGATGTTCGAAAAGATCGGGCCTTTCAGGAATTTAAACTCGCGCTCGTTGGTCCCAGGATCCTGAAAAATGACCTCCGTACCAGTGATGTCGCTCGGCATCAGGTCCGGCGTAAACTGGATACGCTTGAAGTCCAAATCCAACGTTTCGGCCAATGAGGAGACCAACAACGTTTTCGCCAGGCCCGGCACTCCGACCAGTAGCGAATGGCTTCGCGTAAAGATCGAGATCAGCGTCTGATCCACTACTTCGTTCTGGCCGATGATAATTTTTGAGAGTTCCTTGCGGATCGTTGCCCGCGCCTCTTTAAGTTGCTCCACAGCTTGAAGATCTTGTTCCTTCATCTGGCCTGAATCAGTAGTGGTGGTCATAAGTCTTGATTTATTTTTGATCGATCGCGCCGATTGTTCAATTTTGACCCAAACCCGCATACCTTCGGGTCTTCCGAATCGGGTACTGGTCGCAGCGAAATTACGAGGACTACAAGCTCATGCCAATCATAACTTTCACTTTTTTTGCCAACCAAACAAACCTGCCGATGACATATTCATGGAAACTCATTAATTTTATTCCCAGCCAGCACCAAAGGCAAAATCATCCGTTATCAAATAATTGCGTAACTTTTGAACAGTTGCATCATTTACGTTTATGGTAAGATTGGCTTTAATGAGGCTTTGTGAACATCTTGAGAAACATCACCGCTGCCACGACCCAATTAAAAAGTTCGGTTGATTCCCTGAGCTTCACCAAACCAGTAACCCATGTATACAGTCCTCTCAATTACGCTTGGCCTGCTCATGAACAGTATTTAAGTCTTGCGGCGAATGGCAAAAAGAAAGTCGTTTTCCTAGGCATGAACCCCGGCCCCTTCGGCATGGCACAAACAGGGGTTCCCTTCGGGGAAATTGCCGCGGTTCGTGACTGGATTGGTGTTGATGCCGTCATTGGAAAGCCCACAAAGGAACATCCCAAGCGGCCCATTGAAGGTTTTGCCTGTAAGCGCAGTGAAGTAAGCGGCAGGAGGCTGTGGGGCCTCTTTTCCGATCGTTTTAATTCTGCCAATGATTTCTTTACCGATCACTTTATAGCCAACCACTGTCCGCTGGTGTTCATGGAGAAAACCGGACGCAACCGGACGCCGGATAAACTACCTGCCACCGAAGCTGCTCCACTCATGGAAACCTGTGATACTCATTTGCGCAGTGTGGTTGAAATTCTGGAGCCCGAGTGGGTGGTTGCCGTAGGCGGCTTTGCGGAAAAACGTGCTTCAATAGCCTTGGATGGCCTTGAGGTTCGCATTGGAAAAATCCTACACCCCAGCCCCGCCAGCCCTGCTGCCAACCGCGGCTGGGCCGAACAAGCCACCCAACAAATGGAAGCGCAGGGTATTTGGCGTTAGCGACGCAACCTTTCAGCCATTGCATCGAGTTCAGAAAGCTTAAGCCTCATACTAACTATGTATGGCGACTGCCCCTTGCTCCAGTGACCGTAGGTGGTCGTAACAATCGTATCATCAGGCAAAATCTCTACCGGGGGATACGCACAATCCCCACCCTTGGTGTTATCCATCAGGCGCACGCGGTACTGACCTTCTCTGCCTTTGCCAATATCCTCATAAGTACCTACCCAAGCCACCCAGTCTCCCTTTGTTGGGCTTTCATGAGTCGTATCACGAAAGGATACGAACAACCGGCCATCAGCTGTGTATTTCCCTGTGTGGCGATCACCAGTAAGTGAAGCTGGCAACTCACGCGGCTTTGTCCATGTTTGCCCTTCATCATTGGAAAAAATAACGAATGAATTCTTGCGCCTGCTATTCTCGCGCAAGAGCACACAAAGCTGCTTGCCATCCGGAGAACGAATAATACCCGGCTCACACAGGTGCACGTCTGAGCGCGCAAGAATACTTTGAGGTCTGGACCAAGTAAGACCTCCATCCTTCGAAAAGGTCTTAAATAGATCAAACACCACCGGCTTTTGTTGCTGCGGCTTAGCTGTAAAGAAACGTCCATCATCGTGGAACATGGCCATGTAATGGCCCTTTCCAGTTTTAAGCTCTTCCAAACACCCCATCACCACAATACCGCCCCAATCTCCGGCCTTTTTAAGCTCACTCCAACTGCCCCCGTCGTCCTCGCTAACTGCCAAACGAGCAGGATACAGTCCAGACCACATAATAAGTCGCTTTTTCCCCTTCGCATCCACCACCTGGTGAATTGTGGGCACCTCCCTGCTGGTCGCCCAGCTATTGGGTGTTGGCAAACGACCGCTCCAGGTTCTGCCACCGTCAGTGCTGCGTTTATACACTATACCTCCTTTGCCGTGACCCTTGGGATAAACTATCAGCATGGTTTTTCCATCTCCCAAAAGCACCGTGGTGGGATGCCCGAGATACTGCCCGGCTTCCCGGTCAACAATCACCTGCCGATCCTTTTGCTTTGAGAGATCCAGGGTGGGGATCGTGTATCCACGAGGTTGCGTTGGCTTAATCTTTTCTGTTGCCCCAAAAATAACACATTTACGTATCTGCATTGTGCTCCGCCAAGGCCGAAACCCAAAATTCTCGAAGCCAACGGAAGATTTAATCGTTCCAACCTGCTTTTCATTTACCCGGAACAAAATCAAGCCCTTCCTGCGTTCCACCTCAAAGTGAATCCACCGGCCTCGCGGCACCACTTTTTCAGCTTGCATCATCAGTTTCAAACCTCCGAAAATTGGCCCATTCACAAAAACCGTCTCGCTAGCCCCCTCAAAGCCAAAATGATTGCCTGCCAAGAAAAAGGACGCCGCACTGGCCCGCTGAGCTTTCATGCGCAACTCTGCAGAAAGCAAAAAGTCACCCTCCAAGATTTTTGAATCAGCAAAAATATCATTACCCACACCATGCCCTTCAATCCAGCCTGGCATCTGCCTCCATTTGCCTGCCTTAAGCAGCATGCCGACCGCCTTGCCATTTTTCACCAGAAAACGTTTCGCTTTAGGGGCTGCCTTAGCATTGGACAGCCCCAATCCTAAAATCATTATCCACATCAAATTCTTCATTTATATTCTCTCTTGAACTACCATTTCTTGCCTAAGCTGCCGCTGGTAAGTTTCGCGAGCGACAGTATCTTCTTTCGCACTCTTCCCATAAAAAATAAACCCCAATGCCCGGCGGCTACGAGTCGCACTGGTGTTGGCATCGGCTCGATGAATGGTCAAGGCATGATGAGCCAGTAAATCTCCGGGTTGTGCCAGGCAGATAACCTCATCAGCCTCCGAGTCATAATCGCTGATACCCTGAGAGAACCCCAGGGTCTGGGTGCGCACATGCGGCCGCATGCCGTGAACGTGGGAACCAGCAAGATAGCGCATACAACCGTTTTCTTCATCGGCCGCATCAAGTGCCATCCACATCGTCAGTGCATGGCAGGGTTGGAGCATGAAGTAATAACCGTCCTGATGCACCGGAGTTGCCTTACCTATGCTAGGCGGCTTGTTAAAGAACTGTAGATTCTTGCAAACAACCAGCTCACCCAGCAGCTCTTCGGCCAGCTGCCTTGGCTTGTCATTAGATAGATCCGCAAAGAAACCATCGTGTTCATGCAAACACTGGATTTGCTTTAGCGTCTCGCGGTCAGCTTTGTTCTCATAAAATACATGCTCAGGCCGCAGCGCTGGAACGCGCTCGGCAATGAAGTTTTCCATGGCCCGCTCGATGGATTGCATCTCATCACCATCATAAAAACCAAGCATGGCCACATATCCGTCCTGTTCGAATGATTTCTTGGGGTTCATGGTTTTAGGGTTGCATGGCAGAATATTAAGGAGTGCTATCCCTTCTGAAGGTAACCAAGGGCGGCTTTGGTCGGCACCGCATTTCGGCATTCCCTAAGGGAATACCGAAGCCAAGAAGCACGCCGCACGCTCAAGAAACATTTTACCCGCAAAAAAGATAGTAGTCGACAGTTGAGATGGTCAGGCATCATTTCACAGATTGCAGCAATTTTTGACTCGTGATATGCTCACGCCATGAGGACATGGGCTAATTCTCTTTTAATCATTGGGATTCTGTCAATCAGCCAAGTAGACGCTCAGAACGCCGAAACCGATTACAAGAAACTCGCCAAGGAGCTTCAGGTCAGGGAACTGAGCACGCTGATGTTCGCCAAATATAATGATG
>CAZTTU010000056.1:0-15237 GCA_964616045.1 uncultured Verrucomicrobiota bacterium
TAATCATCGCCATGGTGGCATAGGCGATTTCCGCTTCGCGCGCACACTTGGCCTCGCCGAGGTTGGTCATGCCGATCACGTCATATTTAAGCTTATGGTTGGTGAGTGATTCAGCGCGCGTGCTGAAGGCAGGGCCTTCCATATTCACGTAGGTGCCACCATTGTGTACGCGCGCTTTCTTGCGTTTGGCACTCTTGAGGAGCAGTTGCCGTAACTCCTCACAGATGGGATCAGCAAAAGCGATATGGCCTACGATGCCATTGCCAAAAAAGGTGTGGTTGGCCGATTGCTTGGTTCGGTCCAGAAATTGGTCGATCAGCACGATGTCACAAGGTCGGTAGCGTTTTTGCAGAGACCCCACTGCGCTGACGCTGACAATCCATTCAACTCCGAGTTTCTTCATGGCCCAGATATTGGCACGATAGTTCAGCTCACTGGGCATAATCTTGTGGCCACGACCGTGGCGGGGCAGGAATACGACTTCCCGCCCTGCGAGTGTTCCAGTCAATAGTTGGTCTGATGGAGTCCCAAATGGAGTGTTTACGGTTTGCCACCTTTGGCTCATAAAGCCTTCGATGTTGTATAGGCCGCTGCCACCGATAATTCCTATTCGATTTGATACCATAACAAAAAATGTTCGCCATGAGTACAGATGATTTGTACTGTGTCCGTTAATCCGGATAGATTCGTTGGCCTATTTTTGCGGTCAACGAAGCTTGTCGCAAGCCGGGATTATTCATGCCAAGACGGAACAACAAGTATTTTGACCCCATGGGGACACTGGCAGTGGTGATGGGAGGCGGGCAGGGTGCACGCCTTTTTCCACTGACCAAGCATCGCGCCAAACCGGCTGTGCCGCTTTCTGGTAAATATCGTCTTGTCGACATCCCTATCTCTAACTGCATCAATTCCGACATCAAGCGGGTCTATTTGCTTACGCAATTCAATTCGGCTTCGCTGCACCGGCACATTTCACAGTCCTATAAATTTGACCAATTCACGCACGGATTCGTTGAAATTCTCGCCGCGGAGCAGACACTCTCTGACTCCTCCTGGTATCAGGGCACGGCAGACGCGGTGCGCCAGCATCTTGCTCATTTTTTGAATCATCGCTTCGACCACTTTCTTATTTTGAGCGGCGATCAGTTATACAACATAAATTTCAGGGAAGTGATTGCCCAGCATGTTGAGACCAAAGCTGAATTGACCGTCGCTACTATTCCAGTGCAGCGAGAGAGTGTGCCCGGTTTCGGGATCATGAAAATCAGTGATGACAGCCGCATTACTGAGTTCGTTGAGAAACCGAAGGAAGCGGGAGTCATTGATTCGCTTCGCATGCCCACTGCTACCAAGGATCAGATTGGGGCGGACATAAAAGATGATCTGTACCTCGCGTCGATGGGTATTTATGTATTCAACCGTGATGTGTTGGTTCAGTTGCTCGATAATGACCTTACCGATTTTGGAAAGCACATTATTCCGTTGGCCCTCGAAAAGTTGCGGGCTTATTCCTACGTGTATCAGGGGTATTGGGAGGATGTCGGTACCATTGGCACGTTTTTCGAGGCCAACTTGGATGCCGCGAGTGCTTTGCCGAAGTTTAATTACTTCGATATGACCGCCCCTATATTTACGCGGCCAAGGTATTTGCCAGCCAGTAAAATCAATGGTGCCACCATTGACCGTGCCGTCTTGAGTGACGGATGCATCATTAACCGGGCGCAGATTTCCCACTCGGTAGTTGGTGTTCGAAGTGTCGTTGGGGATGGGGCAATACTGAACCGGACGGTGGTCATGGGGGCAGACTATTACGAGTCGGACGACTCCATAAGGGACCACCAAAAGAAGAATGCTCCCCCTATGGGCATCGGAAATCATACCCGTGTGGAAAATACAATTATTGATAAAAATGCTCGCATTGGAGATGACTGTGTTATCTCGCCGGAGGGTAAGCCTGATCACTATGATGACCCTGAGCAGCGCTTCTTTATACGGGATGGCATTGTTGTCATCCCCAAGAATGGGGTTTTGGCAGATGGCTCGGTGATTTGACATCAACTGATGCAGCATTCCAATTTCGCCGTGTCTGATATTTTTGATCTTCAAACCCGTGGAGATGGCCCGACCGGTAAACTGCCGCTCACTGAGGACATGCTGCGGAACCAACCCAGTGGCAATCTCTTTGGTCTTACCCAAAGTGCTGGCATGGGGTGGAATCCTGTAGATCTTTCGAATGATGCATATCTCATACTAAACACCCACGGAGGAGTTCGTGCTGATGATGGTCGACCCATTGCGTTGGGTTATCACACCGGGCATTGGGAAATTGGGCTACAGGTACAGGCCGCGGCTGAGGCGTTAAAGGACCACGGCTGTGTGCCTTACGCAGCGCATTGTTCGGATCCCTGTGATGGGCGCACACAGGGAACTGTCGGGATGTTCGACAGTTTGCCGTATCGCAATGACGCAGCGATTGTTATGCGTCGCCAAATACGATCGCTACCCACGTGTAAGGGAGTCATTGGAGTGTCGACCTGCGACAAGGGGTTGCCAGCAATGATGATGGCTCTGGCAGGAATGGGTGATTTGCCCTGTGTGTTGGTTCCAGGCGGGGTTACTTTGCCACCGCGAGAAGGGGAAGATGCCGGTGTGGTACAGACCATTGGTGCGCGCTATGCGCATGGGTTGCTTTCACTGGAGGAGGCTGCATCTCTTGGTTGTAAAGCTTGCGGCACACCCGGGGGAGGTTGTCAATTTCTGGGCACCGCGGCGACATCTCAGGTGGTGGGTGAAGCGTTGGGGTTGGCACCTCTGCATAGTGCACTGGCTCCTTCTGGAAGCGCAGTTTGGAGAAATATAGCGGTGGATGCTGCGGTTCTGGTTCAAGGACTTAAGGATCAAGGGATTGGTGTGCGAGACGTGCTGACGGAGGCGGCTATTCGTAACGCGATGGTGGTTCATGCAGCTTTTGGTGGCTCGACGAATCTCTTGCTGCACATCCCGGCCATAGCGCACGCGGCAGGTGTACGGCGGCCGACTGTGGATGACTGGGTCGAAGTGAATGCAGCTACTCCGCGCCTTGTGAGTGTTATTCCCAATGGTCCGGTTATGCATCCCACGGTTAATGTGTTTCTGGCGGGTGGAGTCCCTGAGGTAATGCTTCATTTACGTGAATTGGGATTGCTGGACACCTTTGCGCTGACAGTCAGTGGTCGTTCGTGGGGTGAAACGCTGGATGAATGGGAGGTGAGTGAACGGCGGAGGCGCTTTCGTGAAATATTGATGGAAAAAGAGGATGTAAGAGCAGATGAGGTAATCATGTCCTCAACACGAGCAAAGGAATGCGGACTCACCAGTACGATGATTTTTCCCAAAGGAAACCTCGCACCAGAGGGGGCGGTTATAAAGAGTGCTGCGATTGACCCGAGCGTGGTCGGTTCTGATGGTGTGTGCCGTTTGGAAGGGGTCGCAAAAGTTTTTGCGAGCGAGGCTTCGGCGATTGAGGCAATTCGTGCTGGTCAGATTCAAGCAGGAGACGTGATGGTGCTCGCCGGAATTGGCCCAATGGGCACGGGCATGGAGGAAACCTACCAAGTAACTTCGGCCCTAAAGTATCTTCCTTTTGGGAAACATGTGGCGGTGGTGACCGACGGTCGTTTTTCAGGAGTATCAAGCGGTGTATGCATTGGGCATGTGGGGCCCGAGGCACTTGCCGGTGGGCCAATAGGAAAAATTCAAAATTTGGATGTTATTCAAATTGAGATTGATCGAAACAATAATATTGGAACCCTTGATCTGGTCGGCACGGAGGGACGGCGGTTTTCTTCGGAAGATGGTGCAACCCTACTTGGGTTACGTAAATCTAGTGCTCATTTAATTTCACATGTGGCATTGCCTTCGGATACGAAGCTCTGGGCATTGCTGCAGGCTCACAGCGGCGGTACTTGGGGTGGGTGCGTGTATGATGTTGATGCAGTGCGTGAAAGGTTGGACGTTAATTGCCAACGCCCTGATACATCATGAACTGATCTGCTCTGCGGCTGCCTTCGGCCACCATAGACGGCGGGAGGAGCAAAGCTAGTTGATCTCGGGCTTCGATGTGTCTCTTGTCTAAGCCTTGCTGTGCGGCGAGATGTATCCATTTGTACGATTCAATAGGGTCTTTTGGCATGCCGCTTCCTTCCTTGAGCGAAAGGCCAATGAGATATTGTCCATTGGCGTTGCCGGCTTCTGCGGATTTCAAATACCATTGAGCTGCATCCCTGTAGTTTTGTGTTACACCTTGGCCATTTTGATACATGCAGCCCAAAGCAAACTGGGCTTCGGAACTACCGTTACTAGCTGCTTTACGAAATAGCATGATTGCACGGTGGTGGTCTGTGGGGACTTCCTCACCAAGGTAATACTTGTATGCTAAGGCTAGCTGATCAGTCGGATTCACAGGTTCTGCGGGTGCAGTTTGAGTGTGTGAACTTGCTTGGATGTTGCTTTCTTGTTTGGGTCTAGGCTCTTCTGTGCAACCAGTAAACAAGGGTGTAAAACCGTAGAAGAAAAGCACTGTGCACAAAGCTGCTGTTGAATCCCTCATGCCTCCTTAAAGGAACCTTCGCAAACAATTCAATCAAAGTCAAGCCAACGATGTTGAACTTGTCAACTGTGGGGCGGCTTCATTGATGGACCATTATAAGTACAGTAGCTGATTGCGCAGCCTTGATGGCGTTTTTGTATGAGAGTTTTTCGGATTGTTGGAGGGGGATCTTAGTTCGGGCTTCAGGGATATTAGAAAGAAAGGCGACGATCTGGCTGCTTTTCAGTGCATGATTCAAGTTCTGGGGGGAGTTGTCTGTTGGATTGAGCGCCTTTGGGCTATTTGGCACAGCGGCAATAATACCAATAGTCAGTCCGGAGTCGTCTACCAACGCTCCGCCAGAATTGCTTGGCTGCAAGGGGATGCTCACCTGATAATAACGTGGGTCATTCTGAGCTCCAGACAGGCTGCTTACTTTACCATCGGTAAGTTTTGGATCGATGCCGTGTGTGTGAAGTTGGGGAAATCCCACGGTAAATACTTCTTCACCCAGTCGGATGGCGCGGTTGATGCCTAGGTGCAATGGTGTGCTGCGTGTTTTGATTTGTAACAAGGCGAGGCCATTGGTTGGATCTGATTGCACTACGCGAGCTTCAAAATTGCCTGAGTCAGTGCGGACCTCAACCCGTTTGGCCCCAGATATCAAATGATGGTTAGTTAAGAGATGCCCCTCGTGGGTGACAAAAAACCCCGTGCCCGTTTTGGTCGTATTACGGGGTGTGGCATTGGAATTGCCCTGATGTTTGGCCATGAACTCCCGAATGCCTCTGGAGGCTATGTTAAATTGTGTGGGAGTAAGCTTGTCGCCAATGGTCCGGCGGTGTTGTCGGGCTCCGGGGTTTCCATGGTTGGCCGCTAAGCAAATCCATTGATACGCCATTACTGGATCTTGTTTAACACCTTTCCCGAAGTACAGTGCTGTGCCTAACAGAAACTGCGCCTGCGCGTGACCCTGCCGGGCGGCTTTGAGATACCACTCGGCTGCTTTAGCGGGGTCGTTCTTTACGCCACGCCCGGTGGCGTAAAGTTGGCCGAGGTTGCATTGAGCAACTGCCAAGCCGGGCTTGGCGGCCATTTCATACCAGCGGAAGGCTTCGCGAAAATCTTGTTTCACGCCCTGGCCCGTTTCATGTAGTACTCCAATATTTGCCATGGCGGCCGTGTGGCCCTGGGCGGCGGCTTTCAAATACCACTTATATGCAAGCCCGGGGTTCTGTTTAACTCCTTCACCGGATGTGTGCATGATGCCCAAGGTGAACTGCGCGATCTTGTCACCCGAGCTTGCCGCTTGGTTAAGCCATTCGGCGGCTTTTTTAAGATCGCGATCAATGCCTCGACCGTTGAGGTAACATTGGCCAAGTATGCCTTGGGCTTTGGGGAGTCCCAATTCGGCGGCGCGCTTGAATTGATTGAGGGCTTTTGAATAGTCAGGCTTATCCCCTTGCCCATGATAATAGTTGAGGCCTAGTTGATAATGGAATTCAGCGTCATCCTTGTTTTTAGGTGCCGGCGGCAAAGGTAAAGGATTAGCATATATCGTTGTCGAAAGTGCCAGAATCAAAAAAAATCGAAAACTCATATCCCCACCTCGAAACACGAATTACGCCTCCGCATACTAATATCTTAACTGTATATCTCAAGTGACAGTTATACACAGGAACGGTTGCGAGACTTCAGTTGTGCTTTGAGTTATCGTTACTACTGAGAGCGGAAAGGTGAAAATGGTGCGCGAGAGAGGACTCGAACCTCCACCCCCGAAAGGACTACCACCTCAAGGTAGCGCGTCTACCAATTCCGCCACTCGCGCAAGGGGGCTGGCATTTTGCCTTTCTTTGGCGTGATGGCAAGGTGATTCTTGTAATGCAGTGAGGGATTGATTTGAGTGATGTGATTGCCTAAACTTTTTAGGCCGCGCAGTTTAGTCAGTGTATTATGCCGGAAAAAGACCATACATCTGTTGGGGGGGAAGTGCGTCAACTCTGGGAAAAGGGGTACGATACGCTAGAGAAAAAGAATTTTGATTATGCAATGGTTTTGTTGGCAGAGGCAGTGGAAAAGGAGCCAGCATTTTTTGATTGTCGCATGGCTCTCCGTGCGGCCCAGATGAAAAAGCATGAAAATGCAGGTCGGTTGGGTAAAATGGCGGCTGCGGCCGGGAATGCTCATCATCTGGCTCAGGCCAAGATTGCCTTGGGACGGAAGAATTATTTCAAGGCGTTGGCGCATGCAGAGAAAATTCTCTGTGGAAATCCTGAGAATTCCACAGCACACCGGGTGATTGTCAACGCGGCCCAGGCGCTGGATTTGCCTCAGACAATGATTTCCTCATTACAAATGCTTAAGAAAGCTAATCCAAAAGATAATAAAATTACTCAGGAGTTGGCTCAGGCCCTGGAAATGTTGAATGATTGGGATGAGGCGGAGCGTGTAATGCTGCAGTTGGCGCAGATGAATCCCGAAGATCCTTTTTTGCAACAGGCTTATAAGGACACGGCAGCCAAGGCGACCATCTACCGGGGGAATTATGAAAAGAGTGAGGGCGGACAAAGTGTAGATGAAGTTGATGATTCAATTGCTGATTATTCCTCTGAGGATGTGTTGGATGAAAGAATCTACAACATGGAGGAGCGACTTCAGGGTGAGCCGGAAAATTACAAGTTGGCGGTGGATATAGCCAAGTTGTATGTGGAGCGCCAAGATTTTGATCGAGCATTCGAGTATTTTGATTTTGTGCAGGCAAACCACTCGGTGAGTGACTCGTCAATCGACCGCGCCCTTGCTGATGCGGAGGAGGCGCGTTTCAATTACGATATCAATCAGTACCCGGAGGGTTCGCCGGAGCGTGTCGGGCTGGAGGCTGAGCGCGATGAGTTTATGCTGGAGAACTGCCGGGAGCGAGCGGATCGTTATCCCACGATGTTGGAGTTTCGTTTTGAGCTGGGTGAACGCTTATTTCGGTCCGGTGATGTTAATGAGGCTATCCCGACCTTTCAGCGCGCACAGAACAGCCCCTCGCACAAACATCGTTCGCTTTGTTATTTAGGCCAATGCTTCATGCAACGAGGTATGTACGACATGGCGTTAAGCCAGTTTGAAAAGGCCATGGAAGGTAAATCAACCTTTGATGATCAAAGGAAAGAGCTCGTGTATAATATTGCTAGTGTTTACGAGAAGCAGGGCAAGCATGAGCAGGCAGCATCTCAATATAAGAGTATTTATGAGATGGACATTGGCTACCGGGATGTGGCTGAAAAAGTTGAGGGCGGGTACTCGGCTGGCGCATGAGTTTGACTTCAGTGTATTTCTCGGGTTAAGCTCAGAGACAATGAATTTTTTTAATTACACATCAATTTGCGCATTCTTGTCGCTGGTCGGGATTGTTGGCGCGCAGGAGCCGGTTAAGCCGGTTGCCTTCAAGGTGAATACACAAACTTTTGTGAAGCCAGCAAAGTGGGTGGAGCAGAAGACCGCCAGCCGGATGCGTGCTGCGCAATTTGGGGTTCCAGGGAAAGATGGCAAGGCGGTTGGGGAATGCATTTTCTTCTATTTTGGTCCCGGTCAGGGGGGTGGGGCACAGGCGAATTTGCAGCGTTGGGTCAATCAGTTTTCAAAGAATCCGAAGCCTAAACACAAGATTGAGGATGCTAAGGTTGGTGAAACGGCCGTGGCATATTTGTATTGCGAAGGCACATTCATGAGTGGGCCTCCTTTTGGTGGTGCTAAGGTGGCCAAGCCAAATTATGCAATGGCTGCTGCGGTTTTGGGCACCAAGCCCGGATATATTTTTGTGAAAATGACCGGCCCAAGGGAAGTGGTTGACGCTGAGGTGGTGGCTTTCAGGAAAATGATCGAGAGCGGGCTAAAATAATCCTTGAGTCTTTTGTCTCAATAGATTTCGCAGACACGTTGTAATTTTTGTTCGGGTTTATTTTAACAAAAAACTCCGCCTAGATCGCTGCCTTAAACAGTAATGATATTTTTTTGCCGCACATTTTGGTTTTTGTCGCTTGCGCTGCTCATTTGTTGCGCGCATGCGGGAACGGTGACCACTAGGGATGGAAAGGGTTATACCGGCCTGGTTCAGTTTGTTGATGCCGAGCATTTGAGTGTGGGAACCGGCAAAGGCCCGCAATCGAAGATCGCATTGACCAATGTATTGATGGCGACATTTGACGCGCCCATTGACCCCGCTATTTTCTCAAAAGGCGCGCCGCTGGCAGGCAAGGGGTCTGGGGTGCTGGCGGCCTATCATGACCGGCCCAATTTCAAGGGGCGTGTTATTTATCGCATTGATGAAACCATTGATCATCAGTGGCGCTCCAAGCAGCCTGTGTTTGATTTGCCGCGTGATTATTTTTCCGTACGCTGGACGGCGGAACTAGAGCCGCCGGTGACTGGCGTTTATACGTTTACCCTGCACGCCAATGACGGAGGGAAGTTGAAAGTGGGGGATTTTGAGATGGGTAAATGGGAGGCACTCTCTGGTTTTCGTAAGCAGGCAAAGGTGGCACTAGAGGGGGGCAAGCGGGTGCCCTTTGTGTTTGAGTTTTTTGACAATTACGGTGAAGCCAGTGCGCGCGTATTGTGGAAAGGGCCGGGTTTTCAGGAAGCACCCATCCCAACTTCGCAACTTTATCCCACAACGGACAAGGCACCGAAAGGTTTGAAGGGGACGACCGGCCTGCTTGGGTGTTATTATCAGAACCGGTTTTTTTATGGCGACGGAGTGCTGGCCGTGGATGCCATGATGGATTTCTCGCCGGTGACTCCGCCGGCAGAGTTTCCAGACAAAAATTACAGTGTGCGTTGGACTGGGCAACTGGTGCCGCCGCATACCGAGGAGTGCACCTTTAAGATCACTACCGATGAAGGTGTGCGACTTTGGGTGGGAGGAAGCTTGGTGATTAATGAACTTTCCAATCGGTCGGCCCGTGCTTTCACGGGCACGGCACCTCTGGAACGTGACGTACGATACAATATCAGGCTCGAATCCGTTCATCGGGCAGGCGAGGGGAATTTAAAGGTCACCTGGATGAGCAAGTCCAAACAGGAATCAGTATTAGGGGGGCAGGGTGTATATCCTCATTTTACCCCGTCAGTACCTGAAGAATCTGGCGGCGATGAAGTGGGTGAATCCCAAACGCTCGGTGTATTTTCGTGGGGCGGTTCGCGTATTGCCGCGGGCGTGGCCTCAGCAGATGATTCGGTTGTGCGTTTTGTTGAGGGAACCTTGCCTAGCCGAATTTCCACGGTGAACGTGGCGCGAATCGTCCTGAAACCAGTACAGGCGAAGTGGCGTAAGGTGTTGCACGATAATCGAAAGGGTGTGCTGCTTCGCAGTGGGGATTTCATCGAGGGCGAGCTCAAGAGTCTCAAGGAGGACTGGCTGGTATTGAATTCTGTGTTATTTGGGGTGAAAGTATACGGGCTTGATGAGGTGGTGGCTTTGGTACTGGATAAGGTGGCCGATAAGCCGGCACGTGATTCACGATTTGAGCTCGTGCTGGAAAGCGGCTCCCTTCTTCATGTGCGTAGTTTTAAAATGGACAAAGGCGGCGTGATTGTGGATGACCCGACCGTGGGCAAGTTTCTGGTTCCGTTGGCGCAACTCGATGAGATGCGCTGCATCAAGCTCAATTAAAAAAGGCCGGGATTGCTCCCGGCCCTTTGTGAATCTTTCTTTTAGCCTAATTTACCGTGAGCTTATGGCTTTCGGAATGGCTGTTGAATTCCGGCGCGTACATGCATTGGATATTTGCCATGCCGCTCTGGTATTGACCTTTGTGCTGGACACGCACGCTGTATTCAAAGACGTAGATGCCCTTGGGAAGGTAGTCGATGTAGAAATGCGACGCGGTGTCACGGGTTGTCTCGTAATATCCGAGTCCGTCCTGATATTTGTAACGGCTCAGCACATTTACCGGCTCGGTGCCACTTCCTCGTTGGTCTTTCATGTGGACATACTCCATGTCTCGATCCGTGCGGAGTACCAGCCTTACAACCAGTTCATCGCCGGTCTTAAGCTTTCCGTTTACGGGCATAAGCTGAGGTCCCTTCGGCGTATTTACCTTGGTGAATAATTTCTTGGTGAGCTTGAGGGGGGTGTCCTCATGCGGTGTGATCTTGGAGATGTCCTCCATGTACTGCCAGTGCACGCTGCCCCAAGCAACACCCTCATCACGTTTGGTGACCTTGATGTTACCGTAGCTTGATTTCACGTTGGTGGACAGGAAACGGTGCTCATAAAAGCCAGTGCCAGCCTCAACGTTCTTGGGCTCAATCTTGGTGTCACCAACAGTTACTTCGACCAGCGCCTCGCTGGTGAGTGGATTGGCGCCCTGCAGAAGTAGCGCGTAGCAGGCGTCAGCCGTTGCCTTGGTGGTTTTCCAGTCTTGGGTCTGCTTTTGCTTGATCAGCCAAACCTTGGCATCCTCAAGGGCGTCAAAGTCCTGGGTTACCTCGTGGAAAGCCTCAATCATCATGGCTTGAGTCTCGATCGGCGCGCGGTACCACCAATGGCTGTATTCCAGATCGCGCCAGAAGAGCCCCATTTCCTCGTTGGTGACGGAGCGTTCCTTGATGGACTTGATGATGAGCTTGGCCAGTTGGTTGTAGTTGACCTTTTTCTCAACCCTGCCGAAGCGGTTCATCGCAATCGCAACCTGGGCCTGATTCATGCGCGAGAGGCTCAGGAAGTATTGGGTGCCATCCTTTTCCTTCTTCACGGCCTGACCGAGGAAGTAGTTAATCGCTTCCAGATGTTGTTTGGCTACTGGGCGATCCTTCAGGAAGAAGGAGCGGCAGTAGAGATACTGGGCAATCATTGAGGAGAGGTTGTTGTTGTTCAGATTTCCGTGCTGTTGAATCCTTCGGTAGGTCTTGTCGATCCAACCATCGAGTCGGTTGACAGCCTTAATGGCCATGTTTATGTCAACTTCCACGTCCATTGCCCGCATACGGCCGAAACCGGTAGTGATGTAGAGGGTGATATAATCGCTGGCACGTCCGCCGGGCATCCATGGCCATGCACCATCTGGGAATTGCATTTCCCGGAGTCTGCGCTGCGCATTTTGGGTTTCTGAGGAGAGACGCTTGTCGTCGAATAGGATGCCTACATTGCGACGCGCCTGGCTTTCGTTCTTAGCCTGTCGCAACCAAGGTGTTTCCTCGAGCATGACGGATTTTAAATCCTGATTTTTCTCGAGCGGGCTATCGAGGGTCGGTGTGTCGCGCCATTTGTCAAATACCTGACGGATGCGCGGATCGCTTCCGGCAATATGATGGGCAAGTCCGTTGGCGTACAGGCGTGTGAAGGTGCTCATGGTGCTCGGGTGTGGCGACTCCATGAGATAGGGCAGGGCCATTACCGCGTACCAGTTTGGGTTGGAAACCATCTGGACGGTGAAGCGCTCGTGTTTGATGGTGTCGCTTTTTGCGGAATCGACAAGCTTTTTGAAGTTAAATGCCTTCGTTTTGGCTCCACGGATCGGCAAGGGCAGACTCTCCGTCACGAAGATGCGACGGCTGAGGACCGGTAGCATTTCTTGGTATGCGTCTTGAACTTTTTCAGTACCGCCAGAGGCCTTGTAAGTCAGGAAACCAAGGCCATCGGGCACTGAGAGGCGCCAGGAGTAAGTACGACTTTGCTTGGCTGGTACAGTGAAAGGTTTTTTGAGATCAACGTTTCCAAGCAGGTCGTCCACGTTGTCTTCAGTGAGTGCATCGGCGAAGTTCAGCTGCACCTGTCCAGACTGTTCCTTCTCAGTCATGTTGGTTACCTTCACGGTGAATTCCAACTGGTCGCCCTCGCGCAGGAAGCGTGGCGGGTTGGGTTGCACCATGATGTCCTTGGCGGTGACGGTGCTGCCGCTCAGGAATCCGCTCCGTAACTCATTGTCATGGGTGAAGCCCATGAACTTCCACTTGGTGAGCGCCTCGGGCATGGAGAATTCCAGCCGCACTTCGCCATCCTCGTTGGATACGAGGTGGGGCATGAAAAAGGCAGTCTCCTTGAAGTTTTTACGCGCAGTTACCTGGGAAAGATCCGGGCCTGCAGCTGAACTTTCACCTTCAGCAGTATTTGTAACGCGCTGTTTCTCGCCACTTTCTTCAACGGCACCGTCATCGGCATCAGCCATTGCTGCCATGGGTGCTCCGGGAGGAGCTGCCATGGCTTTATTGGCTCTCATTGCCATGCGCGGAGCTCCTCCTGCTGCCATTTCCATTAGTTCAGGGCCTCCCCGGCCTCGGAACATTCTTTGGTTACGCGCACCGTAGTAACCGTAGCCGGATAGGTTTGCGGCGATCTCACGGGGGAAGGAACGGTAGCTCATGCCGGTATTCTTATAATTAGGACGGTTCCACTGGCCCTGCAGGTGTTGTGAACCTTTGCTCTGGTTTGCGAAGCGTTGGTTCAGTCGCGCGTAATCCTGGCGAAACACGTTCATGGCCGTTTGCCATTGGTGCGGCTTGTACTGGTCCAGACTCTCGTCGTAAAGGACTGCAGTCATTTCGGCTACGGCCTTTTGGGCGTCGGAGCCGGAGATTACAGCCGTCCACTTCTCCTTCTGGCCGGGTTTTAGTTTATCAGTGAAATGCTCCCACTTGACTGTGAGGTTCTTGTTCGTCCACGGCACATTGATCTTTTTGCTCGTGAGGTAGGCGCGGTTTTCGCGGACCATCGTGACGTGCACGGTGAAGCCACCACGCATGGCCTCATTAACGGCTTGCTTCAGGGCGAACTGGGTGAGGCCGCGCTCGGTCCAGAAGCTTTGCAGTACCTTGCGGCGATGCTCGACCTCAATAAAAGCGCGTGCATCTCCGTATCCACTGCCCCACAGGGCCATGAACTCGTTGCCCGGTTCCACTGTCCAGGTGGGTGACTTGAGCAGATGAGGAACGCGGATGGCCAGCTTGGCAGCCTTGGGATTAACCACTTGAATGGGCAAGCGGGCGGTGACCTTTTTGCCAAACCGATCCTGTGTCTCAAGGATCGCGCGGTAGGCGCCTTCCTTGAGCGGAAAGTTAAAGTTCGCTTGACCACTCTCATCAGTATTAAAGGCCTTTTGGGCAACAACATTGCCAAGTTCCCAGGAGTTTACGTTGGAGGTGTCCGGTGCGGGCATGAATTCCGGCGCAAACTTGCCGCGGCGCATGGGCATCACGTAGCGGCGGTTTTGCAGCGAGGCGCGTTGAACCTGCGCTGGTTGCTTGAGAGCGTAGAGCTTCAGTGTTCCCTCGGCCTTCTGGCCAATGCCATCGAGCGAAGTGGTGCTGATATTTACAGCCACATCCTTGCCTTCAGCCTGCCAGTCGACGGCGGATACACTGGCCTTGAGTGCGGTGTAACCAAGATTGATGGAGTGATTGTCTGAACGGGTCTCGCCGGTGGTGTCGGTGACATCCGCATAAATCGTGTAACGGAAAGTGGGCTCGTCCTTAAGCGCCACGCTAAGGTCCGGCTTGGCGGTGAACTTTACATCAAAGGCGCCATTGGCCTTGGTGGTGGCTGTGCCGTGGGCGATTTCCTGGGTCTTGCCCTGAGGTGCGGGACGCCACCAATAGTGCCAACCCCACCAAACAGGGTAACGCACCTCACGCACTACACGCCATTTGACCTTGGCATCGTTGATGGCCGCACCGGTATAACCGGTGGCCTTACCGATGAGGGCTACCTCTCCACTGAGCTTGGCGGCAATCTCAGGCGCCTCAATTTTCACCTGGAATTTGGGGCGCTTGTATTCCTCGACATTGATGGAGGCATTGCCGCGTGGGCCGGTGGTGATTTGCAAGCTCATGCGGCCCAGCACACGGTCGCGTGGGGCAGTGAATTTACCGCTGAAGGAGCCATAATCATTGGCGCGATGCTGTTGTCGGGAGATTTCCTTGCCGTTGCGGTCACGGAACTGGACAGTTACGAACGAGTTCGGGATTGTGCGGTAGTTGTCGCCATGTTGATCCACGTGTATGCAGAGACCCTTGAATTCAACCGTCTGGCCCGGGCGATAAATCGAGCGGTCGGTGAAAAAGATGGTGCGGTCATACGGGCGCGGGTTGTTGACGCGGTTGCTGTTATAGTAGTCGTTGGCAGTGCTGAGTTGCTGGTTGCCCTTGCTTGCGAGAATGAGATAACCGCGGTTGATAGCCGGGAACTTGAAACGGCCGTTGGCGTCGGAGGCGGTGGGTGCCACTTCGCGTCGCACGTTGCGGTCACGTGTCCAAGCGCGGACCTTGGCATTGGCCACCGGTTCGCCGCTCTTGGCATCGAGCACGAAGCCCTCCACTAGGCCGTTGCCGCTACGTGTGCGCATCACGATCGAGAGATCGCTCGCCCAGAAGTCGGTGTAATAGCAAACGTTGTTGGCAGCACCAAAATTCTGGTCGTGGCTGCTGATGAGGTAGTAGAAGCCGGCAGGGATGCCTTTGGGCGGCTTAATCGTTTTCACAGCCTCATGGAAATCCGTGGTGGGCGGGAGCTTCACGCTCCACTGGCTGATGATCTCCTTGTGGAGCAGGGCTTTTTTCTCGTTTTGGTCGAGCCATTGGGGATTGCCCCGCTTGCGCTTCATGGCAGCCTCCCAGTTTTCAGCCACGACGCGGAAATGAATTTGGTCCACGTTGCGGTACTTGATGGTGATCTCTGATTGCGG
>CAZTTU010000057.1:0-15100 GCA_964616045.1 uncultured Verrucomicrobiota bacterium
AGGTTGGGCGTCTTGAGCGTCTTTTGCCCGTAACAACCCAAGTCGCCATAACCCATATCGTCGGCAAGAATGTAAATTAAATTGGGGCGATCGGCAGCGTACAGGGAACCGTAGGTTAGCAGGACTAACAGTAGGTTGCGTGCGTTCATTTCTTTTTGGGTGAAGGCTTTTTCTCTCCCTCTTTTTTTGCTTTGGCCTCAGCCTCCTTGCGTGCTTTTTCATCAGCCTTCTTTTGGTCGCGGAGTGGGTTGCCGGGATTGGAAGGCTTGTTGATGCGAAAAGTGTGCTCCCGGACTCGTCGAGGAAAAAAGTTGTTTTCAATGTCGACGTCAGCGGTTTCGCGATGGGGATCGACCTCAATTCTGGCGATCTTCCTTTCGGTCACCAGCAACTTGGACACCTCGTCGGGATTGCGGCGCCAGATTTGCGCCGGCAAACGTATCTCCTCTGATTCATCGTTCTCATAGGTGACCTTCAACACCACTGGCATCACGAGGCCACCAAGGTTTTTTAGGTCGATCACGTAAAAGTTTCCCTGTGTCTTGAGGAGTTCCTTTTGTTTCACGTCGAGGCCCTTAAGGAGTTTCTCGTACGCGACGCGATCCTTTTCCTTTATGTCCAGCTCATCGTAGTCATTGTAAAAATCCTTGAGTTCCGGAAAGGCATCCACACGCTTGGGCAGGGGCTTGTTGCGTTTCTGAAACAGTCGGTCGGGCTCTGCGTCCCGCTTGTTTTTCTTGGCGGTCTTTTCCTTGTACGGATCGCGCGTGTCGAGGGCGTAGTGGTGGATGTTCTCGATGGAGATATCTGTGTGGTCCGTGCCGTAAAACCAACCGCGCCAGAACCAGTCCAAATCCTGCCCACTGGCATCCTCCATGGTTCGGAAAAAGTCAGCAGGGGTGGGGCGCTTGAACATCCAGCGCTGCGCGTACTGCTTGAATGCATAGTCAAACTGCTCACGACCCAAGACGCTCTCGCGCAGGATATTGAGGGCCAGGGTGGGTTTGGTGTAGGCGTTATAACCGGTGCTCTGAAGTGAATCTGCCCCCGTCATAATCGGCATCTTATTTTCCTGCTTCAGGTATCCATGCAATCCGCCCTCCCGCTCAGGCATGATTCGGGAAGGGTAATCCTCTTCCCACTCCTGTTCGGTTAAAAACTGGACAAAAGAGTCCAAGCCCTCATCCATCCACATCCACTGGCGTTCATCCGAGTTGACAATCATGGGAAACCAATTGTGCCCCACTTCGTGAATGATAACTGAGATAAGGCCGTACTTCGTTCGTTTAGAATAAGTCCCATCCTTCTCAGGCCGGGGCCGCTGCCAGCAGATCATCGGGTACTCCATGCCCCCGATTGGTGCGTTCACGGAAATAGCCACCGGGTAGGGGTAATCAAATGTATAGCGCGAGTAGACTTCCAATGTGTGCGCCACCGCATGCGTGCTGTAGCGGCTCCAGAGAGGTTCGCCTTCCTTTGGCCAAAAGCTCATGGCCATGATCTTTTTGCCATTTAGATCCACGCTCATGGCGTCCCATAAAAATTTTCTGGAGCTGGCAAAAGCGAAGTCGCGCACATTGTCTGCTTTGAAAATCCACGTCTTTTTGCCCTTCTCCTTTTTCTTCTCGTTTGCCTTGGCCTCGGCAAGGTTGACTATGAAGACTGGTTTCTTCGCGTTGCGCGCCTTGGCGAGGCGATCACGCTGTGCCTTGGTGAGCACCTTTTCCGGGTTTTGCAATTCGCCCGTGGAGGCTACTACATGGTCGGCCGGCGTGGTGATGCGCACGAGGTAATTACCGAACTCCAGCGCAAACTCACCGGTGCCAAGATACTGTTTGTTCTGCCAACCTGTCACGTCTGTGTAGGCACACATTCGAGGGAACCACTGGGCGATGGCGTAGAGATGATTTTTGTCCTCTTTAAAATATTCGTAACCGGTGCGCGCACGCATCTTGGTGGCATCATTGATATTGTAATTCCACTCTACTGAAAACGTGAGCGACTGAGCGGGCTTCAAAGGTTTGGGAGGGATTATTCGCATCATCGTCTGTACCACCACGTGCTTCAGTGGTTTCCCAGCAGCGTCTTTCACCGCCGTGATCTTGTAACCACCGTCGAACTTCTGCTGCAGCAACAGCCCTTCGAAACTCTTGTACGAAAGGCCTGAAGGCCCTGAGGATGTTCGGGATTGAGCCGCGATGGCCTTTGGGTCAAACAGATTTTGATCCAGCTGTAGCCAGAGGTAATTAAGCGTGTCCTGTGAGTAGTTGTGGTACGTTATCTTTTCCTTGCCGATGATGCGGTTTTTCGCTTCGTCTAATTCCACATCGATCACGTAATCTGCACGTTGCTGCCAATAACCCGGCCCCGGGGCACCTGCGGCCCGCCGAGTGGCATCCGGAGTGGGCCAGAGGTCATCCAGCTGTTTGAAAGGATCCTTTGGTGCAGCCGAGATGGAAAACGCCAAAAATAAACTCGCCGCACAAAGGCAGCGCCAATGAAGACTGATGTGCTTCAGCATAGGGATGGGTCTGATGTATCGAACTCATCCAAAAAAAGCAATGCCAGAACCGTTGCCAAAGAAGCCCAGAGGTGAGGTGCTCCCGGAGGTGTTCAGTCATTCGCCGTCTGACTTGCATACACAACCAATTCCTAATGACTTAAAATACTTGCGTGAGGGTTTGTCCGCTGTTAGCTTGCAACCATGAGTAAAGAACATGCTGGAACCATGACTTGGGGCGAGTCACTGCTTGGCTCCCAGGAATTGGCCGCCCACCAGTCTACAAATATCAAAAAGACTTACTTGCTGCTCTCCGCGAGTGTGGTGGCGGCAGTGGTAGGAGGCTACTTGGGATCGACCAATGATACGATTATACGGTTTTTCAGCGGCTGGATGGGTTGGATTGCTGCCATGCTGCTGCTCAATGGGCTGCCCTACGTGGCGATGGCCACGCGGCACAACCCGATATTAGGCACGATAGCATTAATAGGCGACGGCTTTGTAGCGGGACTGGTGCTGGCGCCCATCCTGTTCATGGCCAGCGTGAAATCGCCGGACATTGTGCCAGCGGCAATGATACTTACGGGGGCGATCTTCGTTTGTATCACTGGGGTGGTGATGATGACCGGGGTGCGCTACTCGGCACCACGCAACCTGATTGTTGGCATCTTCGTAAGTATCGTCGGCGTGATGATACTGAACATATTTCTGGATATAGGCCTTCTGGGCATGTTGATCTCAGGTGCCATCGGGATATTTGGCGTGATCTTGCTCGTGCATGCCACCAGTGAGGTCCTGAATAATCCAGAATATAACGAGCCTGTAATGGGATCGCTGATGCTCTTCGCCGGTATCTTTAACATCTTCGTGGCATTGTTGTACCTGTTGCTGGCCTTTGGCGGAGGAGATGACTAATTCCGTGTGATTTAATAGCAGTCGACGGTTGTTCGTTAGGGGCAGGATTTTCAGATTATTATATTATTTTATCTTTCCTCCCTGAATGTTCCCCGTTCGAGCACCCTGCTTGTATTCCTTCCAAGCTTTTGCCTCGCCTCCGCGTCAGCTCTTAGCCAACATCCGCAGCCATGGCTAGCGCTCCCTATTTAACCGCCCCGGTGAAGAGCGAAAAGATGCCCAGAGGCATCCCCTACATCATTGGGAACGAGGCAGCAGAACGGTATTCCTTCTATGGCATGAAGGCCATTTTGGTCGTGTTCATGACCAAGTATCTTATGGACAGCTCGGGTGGGCCGTCACCCATGCCGGAGAGTGATGCGAAGATGTGGTATCATGTGTTTAATGGCGCAGTGTATTTTACGCCTCTGCTGGGTGCCATCATCGCCGATGCTTTTCTGGGAAAGTACAAGACCATTATCAGCCTCTCCATCGTGTACTGCCTCGGACACCTCGCGTTGGCTTTGGATGAAACGCGACTGGGGCTGACTGTCGGACTCACATTGATCGCTATCGGAGCGGGTGGAATCAAGCCATGCGTGTCTGCACACGTGGGCGACCAGTTTGGAAAAACGAACGGGCATCTACTTTCAAAAATATTCGCGTGGTTTTATTTTTCCATCAATTTTGGGGCGTTCCTCTCCCAGATCATGACGCCCGTGCTGCTGGATCGGTACGGGCCTCATGTGGCCTTCGGTGTGCCGGGCGGGTTGATGCTGCTGGCCACAATTGTGTTCTGGATGGGGCGGCATAAATTTATCCACATTCCCGCGGGCGGGATGGGTTTCATCAAGGAAACTTTCAGCAAAGAGGGGCTTAAAATTATCGGGCGGCTATGCCTTATTTATATTTTTGTGGCGATGTTCTGGGCATTATTCGACCAGTCCAGTTCTGCGTGGGTGTTGCAGGCGGACAAAATGGATCGCAACCTGCTTGGGATCGAGTGGCTCCCCTCACAGATTGGCGCCATTAACCCGGTGATGATTATGGTCTTCATCCCCATTTTCACGTGGCTGGTGTATCCAGCCATTAATCGTTTCTTTCCCCTTACTCCGTTGCGCAAAATTTCCATTGGCTTTTTTATCGCCGTGCCTTCTTTCCTCATCCCGGCATGGATTGAGACGCAGATCAACGGCGGTGAGCTGCCGAACATTATCTGGCAAATCGGGGCATACGTGCTGCTTACCGCCGCCGAGGTTTGTATCTCCATCACTGCACTGGAGTTCTCTTATACACAGGCACCCAAGAAAATGAAGTCACTCATCCTTGGGTTTTTTCTCATGTCCGTATCTATCGGCAACTTTTTCACAGCTGGCGTGAATCATTTTATTCAAAACCCCCCGCCCTCCTTCAAGGCAGATGTGAATGGCACCTATCAGCTGCAACTCGAAGTGAATGATGGTCAGGCAACTGAAGTGTCAAAAGTGCTTATCATGGTGGGACCGGAAAAAGAGGAAGTGGGTTTCTTTGAATCGATGCGGGAATTTCTTCGAGGCCTAAAGAGGAATGGTGCTAATTCAGAAGGGAAATCCGCCCCTCCAAAAAAACCACCCACGGCCAACGCTGGACATCTGCGTGTCGTACCACCCAAGCAACTCGTGCGATTGTACGGTACAGCGACCAAGGGCGATTACAGTGGCGCGTTCACGTACCGATGGAAATTTCTAGAGGTGCCGGAAGGCAGTAAGGTGGACGGCAAAGTATTGGCAAAGGCTGATACCCGTAATCCACATTTTACCCCCGATATCGCGGGCACCTACAAACTTCGGTTCACCATACTAGTCGGCGATACGGTGCCCACAAAACCCCATCCTGATTCAGGCGATGTGGTTGTCTCCAAGCCTGCAACCTCGTCCGCCACCGTGGAAATTGTTGCAACCAAAGAGAATTTCCCACCTGTGGTGAAGGTCGATGGCAACCAAACTGTGCCTCTCAATGAGAAAGTGATGCTTAATGGCGCGGAAACGTTCGACCCCAATGACGATGATTTGACGTACAAGTGGGCATTCATTTCTGTGCCAAATGGTAGCAAATTGACGGACGCAAGCCTCGAAGGCAGTAAGTTTGCCGGCCCTACCAGCAAATTGAAAGGCGCCATGTACTATGTGTTTTTCGCGGGAATGATGCTGTTGGCGGCGCTGGTGTTTATCCCCGTCGCCATTGCGTACAAGCCCAAGGAATACCTACAGAAAGAAGGGGATTCGACCGCGGATGAACCGGAGGCTGAAATAGCCTAAATATAGATTTTTTCACCCGAAAGACCTGTTGACACGCCCCTTGCTTTCTGGTCTATTCCCACACCCTTTTTACGGATTATTTTATGGAAGCAGTATTTGAAACCGGTGGCAAACAGTACCGCGCCAAAGCGGGTGACCTCCTTAAAGTGGAGAAGCTCGGCAGTGAAGATGGCGCGACGGTAACGTTTGACCGTGTATTGCTCGTAAACGACGACGGCAAGGTGACTGTCGGCGCGCCCACTGTAGAAAATGCAGCGGTGAAGGCGGAAGTGATTGAATCTGAACGTAAGGATAAGAAAGTCATTATCTTTAAGATGAAACGCCGCAAGGGGTACCGCAACAAGAACGGCCATCGCCAGCGTCATTCAATCGTGAAGATCACCGACATTAAGGCTTAACCATGGCACATAAAAAAGGACAAGGCTCCTCCAAGAACGGTCGCGACAGTAACGCCAATTATCTTGGCCTGAAGGTAGGCAACCAACAACTCGTGCACGCCGGCACCATCCTTGTGCGCCAGCGCGGCACCAAGCACAAGGCGGGATCCAACGTTGGCATCGGTCGCGATCACACGCTGTTTGCGTTATCCACGGGCCGCGTAAAATTCGACAAAAACAAAGGCAAGAGCCGTGTGAATATTGAGCCTGTGGAGGTCGTAAAAAACTAGTCACTGGAAAAGAGAAATTCTCGCGGCGAGGTATTCGTGCCTCGCCTTTTTTGTTGGTCACGAAATTATAAGGCGATGTTTGTTGATCAGGTGAAAGTCTACGCCCAAGCCGGCCACGGCGGCCGTGGTTGTGTATCCTTTCGGCGTGAAGCATATGTGCCCAAAGGCGGTCCTGATGGAGGAAATGGCGGACGCGGTGGCAATGTGATCCTGGAGGCCAGTCATGATCTCAATAATCTCATCGCGCAATTTTATGTACCCCGTCTCATCGCAAAGAACGGCAATCATGGGGAAGGTAAAAAGAAGAGCGGCCGCTCCGGTAAAGATCTCATTGTCAAGGTGCCCTGCGGCACCGTGGTCTGGAAATTACCTGATCCGGAACCTGAACCTGAAGATCCTGAAGCGGAGATGGTTCACTCTCCGGAAGGAGAAGAGGCCATGATGATTGATTTCGACAGTGTTCAGGATGAGACAAAAGATTCCGCGCTTGAAGAAAGCCAAGGGCCTCAACCCGGGATTTCCATTGGTGAAGAAGCTGTGATGGTAGTGGATCTTACCGAGCACGGACAAACCCACACCCTCTGTGCCGCAGGTCGGGGTGGATTGGGCAATCACAACTTTGCCACCAGCCGACACCAAGCACCAAGGCACGCACAACCTGGTGAACCCGGTGAGGAAGGCCACTACCATCTTGAGTTGCGCCTGGTGGCTGACATCGGATTGGTTGGCTACCCCAACGCAGGCAAGAGCACGCTGCTCGATGTCATCTCCCAGGCACGGCCCAAGATTGCCGCCTACCCGTTTACCACCCTACATCCGCAGATCGGTGTGGTGGAAATGGACGGCTGGGAGCGCTACACCGTGTGCGATATCCCCGGTATCATCGAGGGTGCCCACAATAACGTCGGCCTTGGCCACGCATTTCTGCGGCACATTCGACGCTGCCGGACGCTCTGCATCATTCTGGACATGGCCGGCATTGATGACCGCGAGCCATGGGAGGATTATGAGAAAATCCTATATGAACTAAAACAGTATGATGAGGAAATGCTCGCCAAACCGCACCTGGTGGCCGCCAACAAGATGGACGAGGAGGCTGCCGAACCCAATCTTGCCGAGTTCCAAAAACGTTTTCCGAATGTGGAAGTGATGGAAATCATGGCTGCGCTTGACGAAGGTGTGCCAGAGTTGAAGGAACGCTTCCGCAAAGCCGCAAAGGTCTAATTCAAAGTTCCATCACTCATTAAACGCCTTGGGCCGATCGATGGATTCAAGCGCGGCATCAAGGGTGGAAAAGTCGGCGCGGTTTTCTCCGGGGACCTTGTCAAGGAACATGACGAATTCAAACTGGGCCTTGTCGGAGCCGAGTTCGCGTTTAAATCTGCGGGCGATGCTCAGTGGGCTCACTACTTCCTTGCCCACCACCGTTTCCCAGTCAAAATCAAGCTCCTTGCTGTAGATGCGGTAAATCAATTCGCTGCAGACAATTTTATGCTCATCAACAAAATCGAAATCAAAGTCGTAGGGCAATCCGTGATACTCTGTGAACGCCTTGAGCAGAGCTTTCTTTAGGGCGCCTTTTTTATCTTCGGGGTCGAGGAGGCGTGGGAAGCGGGGGCGCAGTACCATCACGTAGTCCGCGTTTAGCGTGTACTCGGCACTATGGAATCTCACGCCCTCGCCGACGGCCTCAAGGATGACGCGCGGATGGCCCTCCTGCTCATTCTTGTAGTCTTCCCAGCCCACCCCGGCGTTTTTATCCGTGATGCCCAGCTCCTTCAACTGCTTCTCCGTGCCGACATACAGCGCGGCGTGTGGCCAGAAGCCGGGCAGGAAGGCGTTTGAAAGATGCCAGTTGCGACGTGTGAGAATGATGTCACCAGGCTGTAGGTTTTTTTCCTGCACGGCCTGCTGGACCAAAGCTACGGAGATGAATTGCTCGCGTTGAACGATGCGGGTATCACCCACCAGATTGGCCGCAAGTCGGGTCGCACCGTAAACCACCCTTTTATAGGCGTTACTTTCCAACCGCCACCTCAGCCGCTCGAACCATGCGCGCAACGGGTCGAGTTCCTCTTTCTTGATGCTCTTGTTGATGCTCTTATTCCCGTCGTGAATTTGTTTGATCACCCAATTGAATCGTTCCTTGTTGAACACCGATTCCTCCTTCTGACGCTTGGACTCCTCTAGCCAGCGCGCGGAATGTGTGCTGTAAAATTTGCGGTATTTCCCAAGCTTTTTCATATGCCGAGTCGCGGTCACGCTCTCGTACACCAGCTCGAACTGCCCCGCCTCGCGGCCGTCTTTGCTCGGCTCGTTAAATTTCGCGCGCGCACGGCGTTTATTAAGAAAGAGCACCACGAACTCCTGCCCCACATCCATCGCCGTCACCGCCGCGCAGTAGCCGAGCAGGAACGCCTGTTCGCGCCGCTTTTTGTCGGGTAGTGTTTCGTAGGCCGAATACAAGGCCGCCATCCGGATCAGCCGATCCCGATGCTTGAGATACTCGAGGTACTGCTCGCGTATGTGATCATTCTCCTCTTGCGAATAGCTGCTGCGTCCCTCGGCCGTCATGTTTTTGTTAATCTCATCGTGCTTGCCCCTCATTCGTCCGAGCAATCCAAGACGGGCCTTGCTCGGCGGTGGCGGTAGGCCGAGCAGGTTCGCCTTTTCATGCAATATTTCCCAATCCCCCGCAATCTGCTTGTCTACCTCAACCGTCGACATGGTCTTGAGTGTCATCGGCGTGGAATCAAACGGGCTGGTTGTGGGCACCGTGAGTCGGCCGATGTAAAAACTGCCAACGCACAATGCCATCGATCCACATGCATACAGCGTGGGTTTCATCCAAGGCGGAAGCGGACGTGTGCTCTTGGGGCGATCACGCAGCCAACGGCCGATGATGACCAACGACCCACCCACCATGCCCAAGGCAAGCACGCCGGAGGTAATAATCCACCACTTTGGAAAGGTTAATGGCTTTGCAATAAAGATCTGCCCCACCATCAACAAGCCCAACGCAACGGTAAAGCCAAGCGTCGTGCGGCCAGAATTCCACTTCCATCGCGCGCCGGCTCGCCAGAGCACTTGGAGCCAACCCAAGCCTACAGCTGTGACCACTGTGGCCCACCAAAGCCGCCAGCCAATCGCCGAGGATAGCACACGCCACGGTTCAGACCATACGAGCATTTGGTAAAAAACCTGTGAAGCGGCGACAAAACCAAGTGAAATTTGTCCCAGCCGTGTGAGCTCTCGGTTGGAAGGATGGCTCATTCGGGCGAAGGCCGCACCGGTGAATACCCCGAACGCACAAAAAGCCAATTGCCCCATCGGCGGCTTGAATTGCCCTAACAGGAAACCACCCAGGAGCAGCAGTAGTAAAATCAGCGCCGCGCTCCACTGGATGAGCTTGTAACGCGGATGCCAGGCTGGGGAAGTGTCCGGTTTAGACATCACTACATACTAAATGATACCCGCGCAAAACCCAATGACCAAATGATAGAGTGCTTCCGCGTTGCCAATGGCGGACAACCCATTACCATCCGCGCCGATGAAATTTTGCCTGAACACCAGCACCATCAAGCCCCAGCCGCTGTTGAAAAAAATTGAGCTTGCAGCAACCGCCGGTTACGACGGCATCGAGCTATGGTTGAATGATATTTACGACTACGTCGGCCGCGGCGGTGAAGTGTGTGAGGTGGAGAGAGCACTGGCTGATTATGGGCTGATCGTGCCCAGCACGATTGCTATTCGCCAATGGGGTGACATGGATGGCTGGGAATACGAGTTGGTCAAGGACGAGGCACGCCGGCGTTTTGCGTTGGCTGCGCGGCTTGGTGCGCCTTACATCGTCGCGACGCCTCCGCTGGAACTGGAGAATCAGGATCATCTGCCCGAACGTTTCCGTGATCTGCTGCAGATTGGCCGCGAAGAGGGCATTCAGCCGACCTTCGAGTATATTAGCTTTTTCAAGAGTGTATACAATCTCGCCGATGCCTGGCGAATTGTCCAGGAAACTGATGACAAGGACTCGACCCTCATCCTCGATGCATTTCACACTTGGAACAGTAAATCAGACATGGAACTGCTGCGCGAAATTCCCGTGGAGAAAATCAGCCATTATCACATTGATGATGCGCACCCGGATAAGGCTTCCACCACACAGAAGGATCCGGATCGTGTGATGCTCGGCGAAGGGCAGATTGACTTGGCCGCAGAGATCGTCCTGCTGAAGGAAAAGGGCTACGACAAGACAATGAGCCTGGAATTGTTCAATGAGGAGTTGTGGAGGCAGGATCCGTTGGAGGTGATCTCCGTCGGTCTCAAGCGTATGAAGGAGCTCTGGGGCTGATTACCTGAAGTAGTACATCATGAACATCGCGCTGGACGCGAGCAGGCCGGCCCAAAAGCGGTCCTCACGCAGTAGGCTGTACGCACGGCCTTTTGCCGCGGCGATGAGCACCACCTTGAAAAGCGAATCCAGAAACATCATAAAGGTCCAGATCGCAGCCAGAATGCCCGCAGTGATTGGCGCGATTATTTGGCTGCTCATTAGCACGCCAAGCATGGCGAAGATTAGCAGGGAGCCAATCAGCTTCATGCCAAAATGCTGCAGGTCAGCAGGTCTGATGATTTTTAGGCCGATCCACGTGAACTTGGACTTATCCTCATTGGGCTGGCTCAGCTTGCTGGCAATCACATTGGCCAGGAGTGCGCAAAGGAACGCCACAAACACGCTGTGGAACGCATTCAGCTTGGCACCAAAACGGCCGAGCATTTGCTTGGCAAAATCACTATCGCCCGCCACTAGAGATTCATAAATTCCCGGCAAGCCATATGAGACGATCACGCCGGTGACAATGGCTGCGAACCCGCCCGTGGGTGTAGAGCCTTTCCATAACATACCCAGCAAAAACGCTGCGACAATCCCGGAAACCAATTTACCTTGGTGGCTAATCACATATTTCATGAATGGCTCATCAGTGTTGGGGTCGAAGATAAGAATTGTCAGCGCAGCCGATCCCGATACCAGGGCAGCAATGATGATTTTGCCTAGCTTCACGAGTTTCTCTTCGCTGGCCTTGGGATTTACAAATCGCTTGTAGCCATCGAATGTGATCAACGTGGCGGCGGAATTCATCATGGAATCCACACTGGAAAGGATTGCGCCAATCAGACCGGCGGCCACCAGACCCACTAGGCCAGGTACGGCCAATGGGGCCACAACCTCGCGCACCAGCATTGGGAATGCCGTATCGGCTGCTAACTGCACGCCGGGCATGAGTTGTTGAAACAAATAGTAAGCTGCAATGCCGGTACCAATGGAGATGAAGGGGATCAGCAATTTTACAAAGCCAGCCGTGATAATGCCAGTGCGGGCATCCTTGAGCGAACGCGCAGCCAGAGCGCGTTGCACAATGAATTGGTTGGCACCCCAGTAGTAAAAGTGCAATACCAATAAACCTGTCAATACGCCGGTCCAGGGGAAATTCGGATCATTGGAGGGCTTGTAGAGGTGCATCATATCCTTGCCACGCTCGTTTGTCGGGAGCAAGTCTCCCGTGCTGGTGTAGGCCCGATCATACTCCAACATCCCCGACCAGCCGTCCATTTTGTTGTGATTGAAGGTGCACCAGGCCACGATCAGCATGCCCAAGATAATGAGCACCGACTGGATGACATCGGTAATAATTACTGCTCGCAACCCACCCACGATGGTGTATGCGCCAGTAACCATTGCCATGATTACGATGCCCCAAATGTACAACCTCTGATCCACCTCTACTTTCTTGAGCGAATTCCATTCCTTGACGATGGGATGCTTTAAAATTTCCTTCTTAGCCATCACGAATTTTTCGGGAGGCGCGCGTTCGGGATAAAGTGTTTTCCACGCGTCTTTGTAATTCTTTTCGTTCAATTCATTTTCCTTCACTGCCTTGTAAAAAGGTGCATATTTTTGCCAAGCATCTGTCACCTCAGCATTTGCTGCAGCCGCCACCATTTGCTTGCCGGGTTTTGAGCTTGTTACGTGGGTAATTTTATTTTTGTTTTCCATTTGCGAAGAATACTGCGCGCGCAGGATTTCGCCACTATCCACAAGCAATATGTTCACTGCGCGTGAACTCAAGTAAAACGCGGGCAACATCATTACCATTACGATGATGATCAGTGTAATTGCCGAGTAGGCCACACGACTGCGGTCATCAAATCGGCGGCTGAGGTAATCAGAAAGTGTGTAGATATGCAGCTTGCGATAGACCGGCAGGAAGAAATAACACAGCAACAGCAACCCAGCGATGGCAGTGATCTCCAAGTGGCTGATGGCGAATCCGACGGTGAATCCTACTGCCATCATGCCCACCATGTGGTTGGCCGATACATTGGAGCCGAAGATCGAGCCGGCCACCGCCCACCACGGGGCATCCTTGCCGGCCAGGAAATAATCCTGCGTGCTGTCACCGTCCTTGCGTCCCACCCATAGGCCAATCGCCATCACCGCCAAGAGCAAGCCAAAGAAAACGATAAAGTCCGTGGTGGAGAAAATTCCTTCCATAAAGAAACCGCGCTAGAACATCCCGCAATCATCAAGGGAATGGCAAGCTCAAAGACCCGCTGGCTCCTGTGTTTCGTTGAGTGTGTCCACGAAAATTGTTATCCTCAATACCTGCATGGCGAAGAAACTATCTGATTGGATTTCTGACTCCAGCCGCATCCTGGTTTTCACCGGTGCGGGAATTTCCACGCCCAGCGGTATCCCGGCCTTCCGCGGCAAGGGTGGCATTTGGACCACTCGCCAGCCGGTTTATTATCAGGACTTCATGGAGCGTGAGGAATCTCGTGTCGAGTATTGGGAATATAAGCTTGAGTTGTGGGAGGAACATGGCAACGCGCAGCCGAACATTATCCACGAGTCCATCGTGTGGCTCGAGCAAGCGGGTATGATAGAGATGGTAGTCACTCAAAATGTCGATGGTCTGCACCGAGTCGCCGGAACCAGCGAGGATTTGCTCGTGGAAGTACACGGCACCGGCACGTTGGCCGAATGCCAGACTTGTGCCCGACGCAATCCGGTTGAGGCTAGCTTTGAACTATTCCAGCAAACCCGCCAACCGCCCCTCTGCGACTGCGGTGGTTATCTAAAACCTGCCACCATTAGCTTTGGCCAGAACCTGCGTGAAGCTGATCTCCAGAAGGCTTTTTCTGCTGCGGCCGCTTGCGACCTCGTAATTGCCCTCGGTTCCACCCTGTCCGTTAGCCCCGCCAATACCATTCCCTTGGCTGCCGCGCAGGCGGGTGTGTCGTACATCATTATTAATCGTGATGAGACGGACCATGATGGGATGGCTCAAGTTACATTGCGTTTGAGCGGCAACGTGGAGGAGATTTTCCCGCCAGCAGTGGAAAAGGCACTTGCGGCTAACTGCTAGGGCAGCAAAACGCGTCCGCCGCTGGCCACCAGTGTCTGGCCTGTCATGAAGCTGGATTCCTCGCTCACGAGAAAACGCACAAGGCTGGCAATTTCCTCGGACTCACCCACGCGGCCCATGGGTGTGCCGGCAATGCACTGCTCCCAAGACTCGCGCGGCAGGTCGCGCGCCATTTCCGTGTCGATGAGCCCCGGCGCGATGCAGTTAATGCGGACATTGTGCGGCGCCCACGCCTCCGAGAAACTCTGCGTCATTGAGATCACTGCCGCCTTCGAGGCCGCGTAATGTGGCAGCCGCGGCCTTGGTCGCAGCCCAGCAATGGAGGCCAAGGTGACAATCCGACCAAAACTGCGTTCGATCATCTCATCCTTCACTGCATAGATCATGTGAAAGGTGCCGTGTACATTCACTTCAAACGTGCGCTGCCAATTTTCCCAAGTCACCTCATCCACCGGCTCGTGGACACAAATGGCACCGCTATGCACCAGGATATCAATCTGCCCCAGTGCCTCGCGGGTCTTGGCCGCCAATGCCTGCGCCTCCTCCTGCACCGACACATCCCCCTGCAATACCACCGACTTCACCCCCAGCTCTGCAATCTCTGCCGCCGCTGACTCTGCCTCCTCGCGTCGCGACACATAGCTCACCGCCACGTTTGCCCCCTCACTTGCCAGCCGTCGCGCCGATACCCGCCCAATGCCGCGCCCACCCCCGGTCACCAGCACGTTCTTCCCCTTAAAAGATTTCTCGTTCATGCCCAAAACAAACAGTAGTCCTGATGCTGGTGCAACCACAGAAACTACTTGCCCCCCTCTCGCTACTGCCGCAGTTTTTCCCTCACACACTTTGAGGCATTTTATGAAACGCATTTTATCACCTCTTCTTTTTATCGCCCCTTTTGTTTTGTCTGCGCAGACGCCGCTGTGGATTTGGCCGGATCGCGCGGAGAAAACTGAAACCGTGTATTTTCGCAAGGTCGTGGAGCTTCCAGCTGGCAAGATCAAGTCGGCCAAGCTGCAAGCCACCTGTGATAACGGCTTTTCCATTTTCGTGAACGGTAATTCCGCGCTCGTCGGGGACAACTGGAACAACAATTACAGCATCGACATCGCCAAGCTGCTCAATGCCGGCCGTAATATCATCGCCGTGGAAGGCCGCAATCAGGGCGGCGTCGCCGGGTTTGTGGCGCAACTTGAGATCACGATTGAGGGTAAGAAAACTACCCTTGTCACCGACTCCTCCTGGATGGCAACCCGCACATTCTACGGCCAATGGAAGAGCGGCAAAGGCAAGGATTGGGCCAAAACGATATCCA
>CAZTTU010000058.1:0-14985 GCA_964616045.1 uncultured Verrucomicrobiota bacterium
GAACAGAGTTTGAGGGTTTCTGCTGTTACACAATTCAATTTTCAAAGAACACCGGGTGTTCCGGTTTATTGTTTTCAGAGACAACAAAAAACCAACAACCATTCCCCTATTTCAGGAAACTGTCGTTAGCCAGAAACTCGTCAAGAGGAACCTTTACAGGTTCGTTGTGCTCCGAAAGCGGCCAACACTTCACACTATCTTGAGTATCTGTGCAAGGGATTTCTTCAATTTATTTTGAGATGCCTCAACTCTTCCAGAACTCATCCGCTTCCCACCCAAAAAAGGAATCTCAAAAATTGACCAACCCTCGGCAAATTCCCTCAAAACTCGTGCGTTTTGGACCGCTGGACACCTCGATTTTTTGCCAACCGACACCTGATTGATCAAACATAACCCCAAGCGCTTCACTCCTATGAGCTGCAATCTGTCCATTGTCAGCAAACTGTGGTTGATAACACCTAATTCGTTTTTCGCTGCCACCAATACGGAGCATTTTAATGATTTGATTATCCCCTCCCACGTAAGTTTATGTGCCAACGGAACCATCAATCCCCCAGCGCCTTCCACAAGGAGAATATCACATTTTTTTTGCAAACCTTGAACTGATCTCTTTAGCCTAGCTTGGGTTGGTTTCTCCCGGCAATTTTTTGCGGCAACAATGGGAGCAGCCGGTGTTTTAAACCAAAACGGATTCATTACCTCATCGCTCAGTTCACCGGACTGGAATGATTGCAAAAACCGGACATCAGATCGTGACCCAGTGCAAATCGGCTTCATGGCCAAAGCTTCAACCCCTTGAGAGCGGAGATGGGCAAGGAGCAACGCCGTGAGCACGGTCTTTCCAGCACCGGTATCCGTGCCGGTGATGAAAAGAATTTTTCCGCGACTCATTTCCAGTAGGTGTAAAGAATTTTGATATCCTTGGGATCTTTTCGACTTAAAACAGCTACCAGCGTTCGCTGCATTCCCCGCATTTGCGCCGTGACAGTCACCTCAAAGGTCGCGCTACGAACACTGAGAAATCTCCCTGCATTGGCTGCTGCTTCACGAGACTGAAACCCGGGTATATTGCGCGTGCTAAGCTCCCGAATATTAGTAAAAGGCGTATCATCCCACGTGCCGTCAATCCCATCAGTTCCAACGCGTTCGTCCATAATGAATGACACCTTGTTTTGATCCATGCCCGGAAGCAGTTGGAGTACTTCCATTGACGCCGTATTGATATTGATATAGCCCACTGAGATTGGAGTAAACAAATCCACCAGTCCATAGGGATAGTCAGCTTCCTCGTCTTCCTCCTCTCTTGTGGTGGAAGTCATCATGGTTGCCGCCAGTTGATTGGTGGCGTTGCCCCAGAACATCTTGGGAGTAACCCCCTCGATGAGCAGTAATTCCTTGAGATCATCGATCGGACCGTTTTTGGAGACATAACCCAAAGGCTCGTAATGTTTGCTTTCAACACCATTTACGCGCTCAACATCATCTTCATCACGCCAGTCCTTGATCGCGTCCACCAGATACGGAATCGATGACACATCAACCCCCATCAACTCAAAAGCCATTTCCAACGGGAATCTTCCTACACCATCTTCCGCGGCTCGATTGATATTATATTTTCGCTCCAAATCCACGATTTGGATGGCGCAACGGGTGTCTTTCCCAATTTTTTCCTCGAACTCTGTTTCATCCGGAAAAATCTGGCCAAGTATGGAGTTTGGGGCCCATGCGCTTTTGGTGAGATTGAGGTTTTCACGATCGAGAAATACATTGAAGCCGTTGGTGCTTCCCGGCCCTCCAGCCCAGCTTTGATTAAGCGAATCGTACGGTTCCTGGGCATTGGCCATCTGCTGGCTGAGAATATATTTGGATAATTCCACTCCCGAGCGACAGAGCCATTCCACCTCAGATTGAGCACCGGCTTTGCGCGTCAGAACACCCTCAACCTTCATGTTGACCGCAAAGCCCCAAGCCAACATGCCGAGGATAAATATAAACCCCAACACCACCATCAGGGCAATGCCACGTTCCCGTGGCGAAGAGACGGCCACTCTTGGGATTCCAACTCCCCGATTATATTTATCTTGAAGTACCCTCACGGGAAACACTCCCTTTCCCCTTACATAGGTAGAAATATTACCAGTCTACCTTATGGATAAATTGGCACAACCGCCCCGATATCAGGATCAATTCCCCACTCCGCACCCGGTGGTGCAGTAGATTGTAATTCTTCCATTGAATCATAAAATTCTGTATCAACCAAATCCTGAAGAGATTCAGCTTCCTCACCAAAGATCCTCTCATACTCAGCAAGATCATCATTAAGAACCAATGCCCCAGGCAATATTGAAGCACCACTGCCTGTGCCTGTGCCTGTGCCTGTGCCTGTGCCTGTGCCTGTGCCTGTGCCTGTGCCTGTGCCTGTGCCTGTGCCTGTGCTACCACCAGAAGCTGTTTGTTTAGCCCTCTGAGCTGCCACATAGTCAGCCCGCCATTTGGCCCCTTCGGCACTATCTATTCTGCCATCTCCATTAGCGTCATATCTTCTCGCCGCATTTTGCCATGACTTGGGATAATCACTAATTTTCTTGCCGGAGCTACTGCCCTTCTTTTTCGCTTCTTCCTGCTTCTTCCGCCAGTCGGCAATCCTCTTCATTTGGTCAGCCGTTGGCTTCGGAGCCCCAGAACCTCTGTCTCCACCTGAACGACCTCTGCTAGACCCCCCTCTTCCCCTACTGGATCCCCTTGATGTTGAAGCGGGCATTTTGGGGTTTTGCATCGCCTGAGTTATGGTGTCATAGAAAACAACGACCTCACGCTTATGGATGTCAGTAAGTTTTGCCGGGTCCCCGTTATCAAGCAGAAAGGCTACCTCAAATTTCAGCCGCTGCGGCACCGAATTAGTTTCCTCCCAATCCGGCACCCATTCATTGTTAATTGTGCTCCAAAAATTCACCATGAATGTGTCCAGTCCCGGGCCCAAGACCCAACGCTTGGGGTCCTCTAATTCCTCTATATCCAACGGTTGCAAGACGGGGGTCTGATACATCACCAGAGCAGGTACGTCCCTTATTTCACTCTTTATTTTGCCATCTACCTCCACTTTCATCTCCCACGGAGCATCTTCCACGGCAAATTCGATCCGGCGCAAACCTTGCGCCCCAAATTCCTTGTTTCCAATAAAATCAGGCGGCACTCGCGAAACAAAACTTATGGTGGGATGGGTGATCTCAAGTGTATCGGCTACGAAGGCATAGTGTTCCTGGTTTTGCTCGTAGTACACTATACCACTCAAGGCATCTTCAATCGTCTGAAGCACAATGCGCTCACGCTGCACCCGTTCCGTTGTCCGCGCACTGGCCTCGGTAACCCTAAGCACTGAGAAGAACGTTTGGTAAACCATCACCATCACCATTGACAGTATGGCCATCGCCACAATGGCTTCCACCAGGGTAAATGCTGACTGTTTCCTTCTCATATCACTGTGTTCCCGCACCTACTTCCGCCTCAGCCAAGTCTGCCCGGAATAGTAGGAAGTGTAGTTTGGATATTGTTTCCTGACCATCTTTATTTTGCTCGATTACCGTAACGGCCGCCCGGTACAACCCGTTGGTTTCGTCAATAGGGTCCAAAAATCGCTCCCAAGTTGCGTTCGGATACAGGGCATAGCTGTCGCCATCATTTCCTCCGAAATCTTCATCAAAGGGCTTTGTATCCTCTCCACTTACCAAATCTCCATCCGGCGGAATAATACCCATCATGGTCTTGCCGGCCAGCGTGCCCAAGTCTGGCCGTTGCCGTTGCATGCTATGGACCAGCTGCAATCCCTGGCCGACCAATTCCATAACCGCGAAAATTGCGAACCCAAAAATAGCCACAGCAACGATCACTTCCACCAGTGTAAAGCCAGTTTTACTGGGTCGGGATTGATGTCGCCTCATCATAGTCTGTCCTCATTGAGCACCGTGGTGCGCCCGGTCACCGGATCAAGGGTTAGCCGGTAGGCCTCACCGTCACCCACGACGCGCAACTCGAGAGTCTCTGAAGTGCCATTGGGATAAAACCTGATCCGAATTTCATCCATCGTAAATTCATCCGCCTCGGGTTCAATAATCTGCAAATCCACCTCGAGAATAGCCTGGTCGATGAGCTCGGTTTCCTCAGTTGTTTTGATCATCACGCCAGTTAGAGAATCCGGCTTATTAATCACCCGGGCGGCGGTGGTTAACGCCACAACCTCTTCGGTCTCATTGAGCACTACGTCCATCGCCCGTTGTTTGACAATGGCTTCGGCGCGAGCCAGACGGCACATGGACTCCACATCGCTGATCCCTTGTTCAAGGGGTGCCTTTTTCATGAGGCTCCAGATCGACGGAATGCTGATGCCGAGCAATAGTGCTCCAATAGCCATCACCACCATCAACTCCACCAATGTGAATGCTTTTTTCATCACCTGATTGTGGAAGTGATTTTGAACATCGCCTGCAGGACGCCCACCAGCATAAAGGCCACGGCCCCCGCAATAAACACAATGAGAATTGGCTCAATCAGGGTTGTCACCGTACGCAGGTTGACAGTGAGCTCGTTATCATAGGTTTCTGCAAGATTATTTAGTGCCGCCGGCACATCGCCGGTTTGCTCGCCGATGTGTACCAGATCCACCAACAGTTTCGGGAACACCCCTCCGCGAGCAAGGGGTTGCGCGATGGTTTTACCGTCAGTCACCCCTTCGCGAGTCGCGGCAATGGCCTGCTGGATGATGACATTCTGCACAACACTCTCGGTGATTTTTAGTGCGGTCAAAACTGGCACTCCGTTTTGCAACAATGCACCCAGCGTGCGGGAAAATTGACCGAACAAATTCGGTCTAACAATGCGGCTTATAAGGGGCGCCTTCAGAACCCATCCATCAAATAACGCCCTTCCCGTTGGGGTTGAGATGAAGCTTTTAATTAGAAAAACAAACAAGCCTCCCACAATCAAAAGCAACCACCACCAGTTTTCAAAGAACTCACTCATCCCCTGAAGAATCTTTGTAGACATCGGCAGTGTGACCCCCTGCATATCATCAAATATTTTCAAAAATTTCGGTAGAATATAGCTCATAAAAACAAAAATAAGCACAAAGCCGAGCCCCATAACAAATGCGGGGTACACAAGAGCCGAGGTGATTTTCTGGCGCACCTCAGCAAATCGCTCATAGTGATCTGCCAACCGCTGGAGCACATCCACCAAAGATCCGCTGGACTCACCAGCCCTCATCATATTGAGATACATTTCCGGGAAAATATTCGAAAATTTCGCCATTGAAGCAGACAGGTTTCGACCTTCCCTCACGTCTGCCAATAGTTGTACGCACACCGATTTAGGAATCCCATCGCTTTCCAAGCTCGCCATGCTGTTAAGGGCTCCGGTAAGCGGCATGCCCGCCTTGAGTAGATTAGCCAGTTGACGCGAGAAATTTGCCAGATCCTGTAGTTTTAGCGCAGGTGGGCGCACCATGAATCCTATGATTTCAAGTAATAGCCCCGGCATGAGGAAGAGAGAAGCAACCCACAACCCGGCAACTTTCCACATTAACAGGCCAAACACGAACAACAGCGCTCCGCAAATAAGCAAAATGCCGCTTAAGCGCCTGCGAGCCTCCAACTTCGCCTCTGGCAACCCTTCCTTATTTTCCGAAATATCCCGCCCAGATTCTGTTGCCTCATCGCTTTCACCCGATACACTGACAGGCGTAAGGCCTTGATTGACCAACTGCGCTACGGCTGCACTGCGATCCGAGGCGTCAACCGCGCCCGCAGTTTGGTCTCCAGAAGCATCACGTGCTGTGTACTGAAAAACTGCCATTATTTCGTTAAATTTTCAGGATTGAGATTGCCGCGCCGGTAACCCTTTGCTTCGGTTTTCACTTGGGCGTATCCGATCGCTTTTAGAGACGCATAAACATGGGCGAACGTTTCAGATTCCTGTAATCGGCCCAGTTCACTAGGTGCCACCTCAATGCGCGCCAGCGGGCCGGTTGCGTGATGGCGCACTCGCACCTCGCAAAAGCCCAGATCGCGCAACACTCCCTCGGCCTTTTCAATCATGCCAACTTTCTCCCGAGTCACTTCTTCTCCGTAAGGAATACGCGAGCTGAGACAGGGCATTTGTGGTTTGTCGAATGTGGGCAGGCCAAGGTGAGCCGAAACCTCGCGGATATCATCCTTGAACATCCTCGCCTCCCTCAAGGGAGCCCGCACCTCAAATTCCGCCGCCGCCTGTGAGCCAGGCCGCCAATCACCAATATCGCTAGCGTTTTCTCCATAGGCAATCACACTCATTTTTCGTTCCCTAGCCAAAGGCTCGAGATGTGTGAAAAGCTCGCTTTTGCAGTAGTAACAGCGGTTCACAGGGTTACTCGTATAGTCCTCATTGATAAACTCTGAGGTACGGAGGATTTCCAAGGGAAATCCAAACTCTGTGGCAATGGCCTTTGCTTCCTCAAGCTCCCGGCGCGGCAGACTGGGCGAATCGGCAATGGCTGCCAACATGTTTTCCCCCAACTCATCGTACGCCACTTTCGCGAGCAACACCGAATCCACGCCACCGGAATAAGCGACCAGACAGGAACCGTACTCGCGCAAAACCACACGCAATGAATCGAGTTTATCCAAACCGGAATACAAGGATGCCACACCTCCTCTCAATGATGCAATACTAGTAAAGCCCGCCGTTTTGTCGAGGCGAAGATGCTCACTTCAAGGACATGCCGCAAACCCGCAACAGCGTCTCGTGCACGGTGAGGTCGTGCTCGAAGCTCCATTCCAGATCCTTCTCTCCACGAATCACCTTTGCCAAGTCAGCAAACTCCTCCACGTAGCTACGCCCGCCCTTGAGCTGCACCAATTGACCGCCCTTCTGAAACTTGCCGCGCGCGCGGTCCAGGTTCAGCAAGAACTTCCCGGATTCCAGTGGCTGGATTTCCATGCCGCCTTGAGTGCCGGCAATTAGAAATCGCCGCCGCGGGCCACCAAACGGATCATTGTGATTACACCGAATACACGCCATACCTTTTGCAAACTCCAACACCGCAAGTTGATTGTCAGCGAACGTGTCTCCCTCTCCCTCACGCGTGCGACGCATAACACCGTGTACTTTTTGCGGCTTGCCCATTATAAATATAACCGAGTCCAGAATGTGGCAGGCCAGTTCAAAAAACCCTCCGCCCGAATACTCCGCCAAGGATTTTCGCATTCCCGCACCGGCCAATTTGCCCATCATCGCGTCGATTTCCATGATGTCGCCAAACCACCCTTCGCGCACTGCTCGAAACATAAACTGGAACGCTCGATTATACCGTAGCATATAACCCATCTGAATCGTTAATTTCCCGCGCTTGGCGTCCGCCACTAGTTTTTTGAAATCAGGCAGCGAGGGTCCGGCTGGTTTGTCCAGATGAATGTGCCGACCAGTGCTCACCACGCGTGCAGCAGTCGGCACAAGGTCGCGCACGCGCGTCTCAATGGCCACCGCCTGCAACCCTTTGGTATTAAGTAATTGCTCCTCGCTGATAAACTTCACCCCGCGAACATTTTTGTGACGAGCCGCATCTGACTCCACCACCCCAACAAGCTCATACTCTTCAACTAATGAACGAATTGCCGCCAGCTTGCCACGCGCATGTGGATGAGCTAAGCCGATTTGGCCAATCTTAATTTTATTAGGCTGAATTGCCTTAGATATCGATGGTTCACAAAGCGCAACTGCCAAACCACCAATGAATTTGCGGCGCCTCATGATGTGCCCAGTGAATTTACAGCAGCTAATTTAGTCTTATCGTTTACCCTTTCCGGGGCCACCCTGGCCGGGGCCTGATGGCCTTTTGTTGAAGCCATCCCCTCCTGATTTACCACGAACTCCCGACCTGCGTTGTGGCCGCTGGCTCTCGATATCCTTGTATTTCTCCAGTTGTTCCGGAGTCAGGAATGCTTTTACATCCTCATGAAAGGCTTTGCGCAATTCCGTCATTTTGGCACTTCTTTCCTCACGGGGAATGCCGCCGGTAAATAGTTCACGCCTTCCTTCCCGCTGCTTAGTCGAGGCTGCCGTCCACTTAGGTTTTTGATCATCAGTCAACTTCAACTCTTCCGGAGGCCCAGCGGATCGGTCCGATCCTACACCCTTACGATCTCCACCACCAAATCCACCACTACCACGACCGCCCTGTGGGCGCTGGTTCCGAATCTCCTCGTACTTCGCCAATTGTTCCTCTGTCAGAAAGACTTTCAAATCCTCCTGGAAGGCAACGCGCAGTTCCGACATTTTGGCGCCCATTTCAATCCCTTGGAATGCCATCAGTGAACAATTCTCGCATGGTGTCGCGCAGCTTGGTGGAAGCAGCAGTCCACTTGGTTTTCTGGTCGTCCGTTAAATTCAGCTCCTCCGGCGGTCCAGAGGATCGACCAAAGCCTCCGCCTTGGCGACCCCCACCGGGACGGCCACCGCCCTTGTTGTCCGACCCCTGTCCTGGCCCCCAACCGGAATCACTCGGTGAGCCCGACACTGGACCCGGTGGCGACATTGTTGATTCATTGGAGTTATCAAATTCCAACTCGGCCAGCTTTGCGTAGGTGCTCCCCGTAGCTTCATTGGCCAACGTGTAACCCTTCAGACTATCGACACTGAAACGCAACTTGGCCGTTGCCGCCACACCTTCCGTTGGCCCATAAGCCCCCGGCTTGTCTAAAAATGGTGCTGGAAACTTGATCGTTAATTCATACGCCCTCAACCCTCCCGTCCACCGATAGACCTGAGTGAGGCCATCCGGCTTGTCCAACACCATGGGAGTTTTACCAATGGCCTTCATAAAAGCCGCAGGCTTAAAGTCATCATCGGTTCCCAGGATCGATTCAGCTTTTTGTTGGGCCTCCTTCCAGTTACCCCGTGCCGGCAGCGACAGTCCTGCCAATACTCCAATTACTGCCAGAATTCCAAGCAGGACAAAGACCCTTGCCGACGAACTGCCGGTGACCGCAGATACTGTGTTCGATTCGTTTTTTCCTTCATTCATGATTTTTCCCTACAGGCTCCATCCATCGCGATATTGGTGGTGAATGTAACGATCCGCCTCTGGACAATTGGCCGCTTTCATGGACTTCCATTCCCACTGAAGTTTCTTGTTCCCAACACGGTGTGACACAATCCCCAACAGCGCACATTCACTCAAAGGGCCTGAATAACTAAAGTCAGTGGCCGAACGGCCTCCTTCCTTGCAGGCCTTTATCCATTCGGCATGATGCCCAATCGAGTCAGGAATCGTCTTGGGGGGCGTCTTAAAGTCCTTGAATTGTTCGGCCGGCCACAATTCATGACGACCGTAGTTACTAATCAGCTGACCTTTTTCTCCCACAAACAGCACCGCCGCCTTAAATTGGTTCGGCTTCAAAGTCAAAGCAGGGGGGCGTTCATCCCCTTGATACCAAGTCAATTTTACCGGTGGTTTGTTACCTCGAGCTGGGTAGGTGTACTCAACGCGCATCGTGGAAGTCACTCTTTCTGGGCGGGCTTTCCCTACTTGGGAATGCACCGTTAAGGGATGGGATAAATCGAGCGCCCAATGTGCGAGGTCCGCGTAGTGACACCAGAAGTCAGCCAAGGTTCCTCCGCCGAACCCCCAGAAATTCCGCCAGTGAAACGGTGCGTACTCTTTCCTGAAAGACCTGTAAGGCAACGGCCCTAACCACAGGTCATAGTCGAGCCCTTTCGGGATGGGGACATCATCCGGAGAGAGATTGATTTTTCCATAACTTGCATTGGACCAAACATGAACCTCCTTAACCTCTCCAATGGCACCGCTTTGAACCAGCTCAACAACCCGCCGATAATTCGTTCCAGAATGAATCTGGTTACCCATTTGGGTCGCGCGCTTGTGCTTACGTGCAGCCTCGGTCATCGCACGCACTTCACTCACCGTATGGGCCAGTGGCTTCTCACAATATAAGTGTCGACCACTCTTCAGGGCGCTAACCCCCACAATCGCGTGGGTATGATCAGGCGTACTGCAGACCACGGCATCCAGGCCTTTTTGTTCCAGCATCCTGCGAAAATCGGAATAGATCTTGGCCTTAGGGAACCTTTTGGCAGTTGCTGCTAAATTTACAGAACTCACATCACATATGGCGGCAATATTTTCACTAGAAACCCCCTTAAGGTTACTCGCACCGCGACCAGCAACTCCTACTACACCTATATTGAGTTTGTCGTTTGCTCCTAATACTCGCCCCGCATAAGGAAAGGCCAATGCTGCAGAAGTCGCAGCTAGAAATTGCCGTCTATTTGCATTTTTCATTTAATTTCCCGGATATAGATGTTCTTAAACCAAAGCGGATTGCCGTGTGCCTGCAGTTCAATTGGCCCAGATGGGAGGATAGGTTGTTCACGATCCCAGTAATTTTCCAGTGGCGTGTTTTTGACCACCAGTTGGTCGTTAAGAAATACATGCACCCGACTCTCCAGCATTAAGATGCGGAACCTGTTCCAACTGCCAGTAAAATAATCCGCCTTCACCAATGGATCACTAACAGAAATCTTATTGTTGTATAACCCACCGCTGCCGAGAGCTGCCTTTGGATGATCGTCCGTACGTGGATCCCAAATCTGCACCTGCGGTGTGCCGCGCAGGTATACACCACTGTCGCCCTTGGGGCCGATCTTCCAATCCACCAGTAATTCATAGTTGGAAAAATTCTGTCGGGAAGTGCTAAGGCTGCCCTCCTTTCCATCAAAAACCAGCTCACCATCCACCACACGCCAATGAGCGAGCACGGTCTCATTGGCCTTGGCTTGTGCCGCCTTCAGCACATCTCCTTTCAGCTTGGCGCGGCGGATGGGGTTATTATTCGGAGCAGCCAATACGCCACGCCAACCTGCGAGGGAATGGCCATTGAAGAGCGCTTCAAAGCCATCTGGAGCCTTGTTGTCCAATCCCACTCTCGAAACCTCCTTGATACGTATATTCTTTAAATATACCTCGTCATTGTGCCCAAGAAACCCGATGTGACCGGAAGGCCTGAGGATGCCCGGATGCTTCAAAAGCGTGGTGGGATCGTTTATTGAATTCAGGTCGGTATTAACGATGGTCTTCCCGTTCACCTTCACAGCTATTCTACGACCCACGGCAATGACTTCCTGGGTATTCCATTGGCCAACTGGGTTTTGTGCGTCAAGTATTGTGGGCGCAACAACCCCATAAACAGCACCATGGAACTGTTCAGGTAAGAGTTTCTTTTTATATCTCGCCTCGGCCCCGTAGTTGTCCAAAATTTGAAGCTCAACTCCGTCATACGCCAAGCTACCTGATTGCATGGGCGCGCGGATAGTGAGGCCATTGTTGGCGCCTTTTGTGAGCTTGAAGTCAAATCGCAGAATAAAATCACCGTACTGTTTCTCGCTCAGCAGGTTTCCTCCTCCCCCTTTGCTGCAGTAAATTACAGCATTGGTGGTAGCGGATTCCACAAGATTGGTCACAGCGTACCCGCCACCTTTCTGATTGAGCAATGTCCAACCCTTGAGTGTTTGCCCATCAAAAAGGCTGGTAAAATCCTCCTCATTGGCTGTCTTCGTCATCTGGCAACCGGCGGCGAACAGTAGACAGATCAGAAAAATTTGATGCATTTTGTTAACCCATGAAAAGCGAACCGGCTTACCGTAATTGGCGAAACGCATACCCTTTTGTACCGACTCATTCACCAGCTTCAAAGAAGAATTCTCAAAAAAGTATGAACCACTGGACATGTTAATGTTTACCCACTACAATAAATCCGTCAAAATCGCCCCAATGAGACGACGTTTTACTATCATCCTTTCACTGACACTAACCATAGGTATTGCCAGTGCCGACCTAACTGAACAGCAAGCCGGACGAATTACGAAGACAGTGGGACGGATTATTGGCCAAATTCATTATCGGCAAATCAAGGTCAACGACGATATTTCCAGAATCCATCTGAATAATTATCTCAATTCACTTGATTTTAGCCACATGATTTTTTTGCAAAGTGATGTAGACGAATTCAAAGAGAGATATGCCACCCAACTGGATAACGAAACCCAGTTTGGAAAAATGAAACCTGCTCAACAGATTTTTGACGTATACATCGAGCGCCTTACCCAGCGACAAAAACTTGTCGAGGAACTACTCAAGAAGAAGATGGATTACACCAAAAAGGAACGCTTTAACCCCGTGCTGCACCCTGCTGATCGCGACAAGCTGCCCTGGCCTAAGTCAAAGTCAGAAGTCGAAGATCTCTGGAGAAAACGAATCAAGTATGAACTGCTCGCTGACAGACTCTCCTTATCAAAGGATGGAAAACCTCTGGATGCCAAGAAACTCCAGGAAAGCCACGCCAAGATCAGTCGGCGTTATGTACGACTGCTCAAGGAGATGAAGGGAAGTAAGCGGGACGATATCCTGGAAAGATACCTCAGTGCCCTTGCGCGCGCCTATGATCCCCATTCTGATTATATGAGCCCGCACGAGGCTGAGAATTTCAAGATCAACAGCATCGACATGCAGCTGACTGGCATTGGTGCTGTGTTGCGCGTAGACGATGGCTACACTACGATTGTCCGCATTATGCCCGGAGGCCCGGCAGGCCGCAGCAAATTGCTCCACGCCAATGACAAGGTTATTGCTGTCCAGAATCCCGGCGACAAAGAGCCCACCGATGTGATTGATATGAAAATAGACAAGGTGGTGCAACTTATTCGTGGCAAAAAAGGCAGCGACGTCAAGCTCACCATCATTCCCACCGGTACTGATGAACGCAAAGTGATAACGATCACTCGGGATATCGTAAAACTGGAGGATCAACTCGCCAAGGCATTTATCATTGAACGCAAGCGCGATGGGGAAACCGAAAAGCTGGGAGTTATCAATCTGCCCGGCTTTTACGATAAATGCTCCGACCATTGCCACACGCTTATCAAACGCCTTAAAAAGGAAGGTGTTGATGGCATCGTGCTAGACCTTCGCCACAATGGAGGCGGCATCCTGCAGGAAGCTATCAACCTCACTGGCCTGTTTATTGAAAAAGGTCCCGTGGTGCAAGTACGCGATTACCGGGGAAGACGCCGCATAATGGATGATAATAATCCAAATATCGCGTACAATGGCCCACTGGTTGTCGCCGTAAGTCACATGAGCGCCTCCGCTTCTGAGATCGTAGCCGCAGCCCTGCAGGATCATGGCCGGGCCATCGTGGTCGGCGGCAAAGCCACACACGGCAAAGGAACGGTTCAACAAATTCTACCTCTTAATCGTGCGTTCATCGCTAACCTGAACAAAGACTCTGGCCAGTTGAAATTTACTATTTCAAAATTCTATCGAATCAATGGAGCAACCACTCAGCGCGATGGCGTTAACCCGGATGTCGTTCTACCTTCGATGTCTGATTATCTTGGGATCAGCGAGGCTGAGCTACCAAGAGCACTGGAATCGGATGAAATAGATAAGGCAGAATTCAAGCCGCTCAATCGTGTGGAGGCATTTTTTACCTCCCTGAGAAAGGCTTCGAGCAAGCGAATCAACAGCGATCAGGATTACAAATACATTCAAGAAGACATCGCACGCGCCAGGAAGCAAAAAGAAGATCGAAGTGTTTCACTCAATGAAGCCGAACGTCGCCAGGAACGGGCAAAAATCAAAGCCAATATCGAGGCTCGAAGAAAGGAGCGAGCAAGCCGCGATGCACCGAATGAAAAGTATTTTGAAACCGACGTGAAAAATGCCGCTACCGGCAAACCCTTAAAAAAACTGAATGCTCCCAAGCCAAAAAAGGAGAACCCCGACCCAAATACGGTCTCCGAGGATGACTCCAACACATTTAGATTCGACCCCGAGTTGCGCGAGACACTCCAAATCTTGAGCGATTTTGTAAAACTAAACTCCAAGCTCATCAGCCTAAACAAAAAATAGCAGGCTCCAAGAGTAACGTTTGCCCAACTCTGATCGTCTGATGGCCTGATGAGGATAATCAGGTTTGCCATCTTTCCTGCTATTTTAATTTGCCTCTCTGAAGTGGGCGCACAATCATATCGGGCCCCCAGCCTCAACCTTCGGCCACGGACTACCGTCATCGTCACAAACCAAGGCAAGGGCCATGCCCTCCGAAAACATCCTCCAGTTCGACCGTTAGCCTATTTTATAGTGCCCGAAAACAATAATCCGCAACAACGCGCGTTTTCCGCCACCACACCAAACCCCAATAGTTGGGTTCGAGCAGGGACGGATGTAAACCGTACATTTGGTGATTATTATGTTGATCCAGCAGTATGGACCAACAATTGGGGCCGGCTTCCCACCGACCCCCTTTGGCGGGATCCCAACAATCCCGCCAATTGGATTAGCACTCGCACTATTCGTTTCATCATCCGCGCGCCATTCACACCACCGCGATAGGCAAAACCACTGGCCAATCGGCGCGCTCAAGTGTACACACCCCGAATGACGTGGCTTGCAATCGCATTGGGTGGCGCCCTTGGCAGTATCAGCCGTTACGGAATCGGCTTGGCTTTAGCTCGTTTTGAATACCTTCCTTTCGGAACTCTAACCGCCAACGCTTTAGGTTCACTAATCATCGGCATGGCGGCAGGTTATTGGGATATGGAGGAAGATCGCAAATTACCTACAGCCCTTTTTGTTATGACCGGCTTTTGCGGCGGCTTTACAACCTTCTCTACATTTAGTCTAAAAACAATCGAGCTCATTCAGGCAAATGAATACCAACGTGCTGCCGGCAACACCACCGCCTCTGTCGCTATCTGCCTCACCTTCACATGGCTTGGGTTTTTGGCAGTGCAATCACTCAAAAAATCCCCTGCGTGAACGGCCAACGTTACATCAATTTTCTTGCTGGGCGATCCTACGAAACATACATTGCGCTGCCTAGGCCAGTGTAGCTCAGTGGTAGAGCAGCTCATTCGTAATGAGCAGGTCGTCGGTTC
>CAZTTU010000059.1:0-14584 GCA_964616045.1 uncultured Verrucomicrobiota bacterium
ATTTGCCGACCATTGCCGTTGTATAACCGTTATCACGCAGCATGGATGCCAAGGTCATTCGGCCTTCAGCAATAAGGCAGGCACCCTCAGCACCCATCACTCCACGCTTGAGCGTGGTTCTCCATGCATAACGGCCGGTAAGCAACCCGTACCGTGAGGGCGTGCATACGGTATCGGAGGAATGTCCATCAGTAAAAGTCATGCCCTCCCTCGCAATCCGATCAATATTCGGCGTCCTGAACCTGGATTCCGGGTTCAGGCAGGAAGCATCACCATAACCCATATCATCGACATAAATAAGAATGATGTTCGGCTTTCCAGCAAATGTGAAAAACACCAGCGAAAAAGTAAGCAGTGCCGATAATTTCATTATATTTTGTTCTTCGATCGTACTCTTTTCGTGACTTCATGGGCTTTGTCATAACAGCTCCCCGTCGGCCCAGAGTTTGATGAACTCGATTTCATTAGCTGGATTGATCGGGACAATAAACGCCCTAGCAAGACCCTGAAATTAACAGCGCTAAAAGGTATCGTTTCTTCAAAATTACTTTTTCTTTTTTCCACCCAGCGAGAACAGCCTTGTCTGTGTGCGTTGATACATGACTCCGTTGGAAACAGCAGGAATGGCAAAACATTTTTCTCCAAGTGGATTCCTGGCCAATAGCTTGAAGGTCTTGTTAGCGGCGACAACCACCACCTCACCCGTCTTGCTCGTGCAGTACAACCGCCCGTCAATCCACACCGGGGAGCAATAGTAACTGCCCCCCACCCGCTCGCGCCAGTGGCGTTTGCCGCTGGCCGCATCCAGGCAGCTGACAATGCCGCTGTCTGTCCAGAGAAACAGCAGATCATCCTTAACAAGGCAACTGGGCACCAGTGGTGGTGACTGGTATACATTGTAGGCCACCTCCGGCTTCACCACTCCACCTTCCCTCGGCGCCCGCACGGCAACAAATCTCTGGGCTGACAAGCCCACGCCATGACTGCCAAACACCAGATCCTGGTAAAGTTGCGGCGAACCCACCACGCGACTGCCCAGGATGCCCTTAATCTCCCAGTTGACCTTGCCCGTGGCCAAATCCACACCCGTCATGCCATGCGCCGTCCCCGAAAAGACCAACTCAATTCCTTTGCCGGTTTTCCGAACGCAGGGTGTGGCGTAGCCTGCCAGCACTGTTTTCCTTTCAATTTTCCAACGGGTTTTTCCGCTCTTGCGATCGACGGCAATCAAGAAACTTTTCCCGGGAACCATCGAGGCATCCTTTGGCAGATACCGTTTCATTACCTGCGGATGCATCTGGTCATTGGCCAATATAACCAAGCCCCCGGCAATAATCGGTGAACTGGCCGAGCCATGGATTCCCACATACGGCCCCAAATCCCTTCGCCACATTTCCTTGCCCGCAAGATCCAGCGCCAGCATGAGCAGTTGCTTGGGCATCGACCAGACTACCACCACCCCCTCCGCATCCACAGTGGGCGTCGCCGAGGCAAAGTCGTTGTCCCGATGCATGCGATAACTGGTGTAGGGAAAGTCCCGGCGCCAATCGATCTTCCCGTCGGTTGTGTCCACACAAACAATTGAACGAATAGATTTCTTCCGGTCATTGCAGGTAACAAATAAATTCTCCTTCCAAACCACCGGCGAGCTACTGCCATCACCGGGCAATTTTACGGTCCAATTATAATCTTTGGCAGTCCATTTGATGGGTATCGTCCTAGCCCCACTAATGCCCGAACCATTACCTCCGCGGAATCGTGTCCATTCATTTGCCCTCTCTGTCGCATACGCTACATCCGAGCTCATAACGAATACGAGCACCCAAATTGACAGGGCTAAAAGAGCATTTTTCATAAAATTTATATTTTGCCGATCCAAGCACCCATTGGCGCAGCATCAGTCTTCCAGTCAAAGACGACCAGCGCGAAACTGGGTTGGCTCTGGGCTCCAGTATGTTCTATTTGGGTTATGTGTTGGATTTGCGCAGACCCAAATCCCCAATGAGAGTTAGCGGTTACATGTGCTCCACAATATTCTGCCCAAACTCGGAGCACTTGATCTCGCTGGCGTCATCCATGAGGCGTGCAAAATCGTAGGTAACGCGCTTGGAGCCGATGGCGCCATTCACGCCCTTGACGATGAGATCAGCAGCCTCAGTCCAGCCGAGGTGGCGCAGCATCATTTCGCCGCTGAGGATCACGGAGCCGGGGTTTACCTTGTCCTGACCGGCATACTTGGGCGCAGTGCCGTGGGTGGCCTCGAAGATGGCATGGCCGGTGTCGTAATTGATGTTGCCCCCGGGCGCGATTCCGATGCCGCCCACGCAGGCAGCCAGCGCATCGGAGACGTAGTCGCCGTTAAGATTCAGCGTGGCAATGACCTCGTACTCAGCAGGACGCGTGAGGATCTGCTGCAGGAAGGCGTCGGCGATGACATCTTTCACGATGATTTCTTGGCCGTTCTTTTCGAAAACCTGCCACGGGCCGCCGTCAAGGTCGGTGGCTCCGTATTCCTTCTTGGCGAGTGCGTAGCCCCAATCGCGGAAGGCGCCCTCGGTGAATTTCATGATGTTACCCTTGTGCACCAGCGTGACGCTCTCGCGACCATTGGCGATGGCGTACTCGATGGCCGCACGCACCAGGCGCTCGGTGCCCTCCTCGGACACGGGCTTGATACCGATGCCGGCGGTATTGGGAAAACGAATCTTTTTCGCAAGATCCGGAAAGGCCTGGGTAAAGAGCGCCTTAAACTTGTCGCAATCTTCTGTGCCATGCTGAAACTCGATGCCCGCGTAGATGTCCTCGGTGTTCTCGCGAAAGATCACCATGTCCGTCTTCCCGGGTTCCTTCACAGGGCTCGGCACCCCCTCGAACCAGCGCACGGGACGCAGGCAGGTGTAGAGGTCCAGGATTTGGCGCAGGGCAACATTGATGGAACGGATACCGCCCCCGACCGGCGTGGTCAGCGGGCCCTTGATGCCCACAAGATATTCGCGGAACGCAGCCACGGTGTCATCCGGCAGCCACTCGTCAAACTTATCCTTGGAGGCTTGACCTGCGAACACTTCAAACCAAGCAATCTGTTTTGAACCGCCATGGGCCTTTTCCACCGAAGCGTCAAACACCAGCTGGCTCGCCGCCCAGATATCCGGCCCGGTGCCATCACCGCGGATGAAGGGCACAATTGGGTTGTCCGGCACCTGCAGATTGCCGTTCTCGATGGTGATGTTCCCGCCCTCTGGCGGCGTGATGTTGGCAAAGGAATACGCCATGTGTTCTTTTTCTCTTTTAGGTAATGGATTTCGCGAGGCGATTAAGCCACGATGGACGCCTTGTTACCAGCTTCCGATGCGGGAGCAGATTTGACTTGGGCCACAACCGCCTCAACTGTCAACCCATATTTCTCACGCAATTCGCCAACCGACGATGCGTGCTCAATAAATTGGTCAGGCCAACCCACCCGCGTCAGTGGTGTGTGAATGCCCTTCTCAACCAGCAGTTCTGCAACAATGCTACCATAACCGCCAGCCAGAACATGATCCTCAAGAGTCACGATCGAGTCAGCCGTATTGGCAAAATACTCGGTGGTGGCTTGATCAATTGGCTTGGTAAAACGGGGGTTGATGAGTGCGCAGTCAAAATCCTTGCCAAGCGTCTTGACCGCCTCTTCGGCCAGCGAAAACATCGAGCCCAGCCCGAAGAACGCCACCTTGTGCCTGCCGTCGCCATCAAAATTCCTAACCACCTCCGCCTTGCCAATCTCCAGCATGCAGGGCTCTTCCTTGAGAGGCACCCCTTCGGCTGCTCCACGCGGGTAGCGAATGAACACCGGATGATTGTGACGCGTGGCAGTAAACATCATGTCCACCAGTTCATCCTCATGCCGTGGCGCCATGGCCACGATGTTCGGCACGCATCGCAAGTAGGCGATGTCGAAGAGGCCGTGGTGCGTCGGCCCATCATTGGCCGAGAGCCCGGCTCGATCCATGCAGAAGATCACCGGCAAATCCTGCAGCGCCACATCATGTATGATGCAGTCATAGGCACGCTGGAGAAAAGTGGAGTAAATGGCAACGATCGGGCGGTAATCCATGGCAGCCATGCCGGCGGCAAAGATCACCGCATGCTCCTCGGCGATGCCCACGTCAAAATAACGATCCGGCAATTCGTCGCGTAGAAACTTCAGACCGGTGCCGCTGGGCATGGCTGCACCTACACCCACCAGCTTGTTATCGCGATCACAGAGCTTAACCAACTGCTTGCCGAACACATCCTGCCAATTGGGCGCTGCCCCGGACTTGGCCGAAGGAGTTTCCCCCGTCTCGGCATTGTAAGGGCCAAGGCCGTGGAATTTTTCCGGCTGCTTCAGTGCCGCATTGTAACCCTTGCCCTTCTTGGTAAGCACATGGAGCACAACCGGGTGATCACAACTCCGGGCATACTCGAGTGACTTGATCATCAACGGCAGGTTATGGCCATCCAACGGACCCAGATAACGAATGCCCAGTTCCTCGAAAATCACGCTGCTGGCCGTGCCACCGCGACCGTCCTGCAACACAGGCGGTTCATGGGAGAGTGAGCTCCCGGCGACCTCCGCCTTCACGGCGCCTTCAGCGCGGGTGCCCATGCGCACCGCAAAATCACCCTTTGGTAGTTTTTTCACCAAACGCGCCAAATCATCATGCAACCGGTTGTAACGCGGTGTAGTGATAATTTTATTTAGATATTTCGAGATGGCCCCAACATTCTTGTCGATACTCCATTCGTTGTCGTTGAGCACGCCAATGAATTTCTTTGTCGTATGTGAAATGTTATTCAGGGCCTCATACGAAATTCCATTGGTCAGCGCCGCGTCACCAAATACACATACCACGTTTTCATCACCCTGCCCCTGGTCGCGCGCCGCGCACATGCCCAGAGCCGCAGAGAGAGCCGTGCCGGCGTGACCTGCGCCAAAGCTGTCGTGCTCACTCTCACTGCGAAGTGCAAACCCATTAAGGCCGCCGGTCTGGCGGATTTTTGAAAAGTCCTCGCGCCGGCCAGTAAGCAGCTTGTGAACGTAGGTTTGATGGCTCACGTCCCACACAAACTTATCTCTCGGGGTAGAAAATACCTTGTGCATGGCGATGGTAAGCTCGACCACGCCCAGGTTTGGGCCAAGATGCCCTCCGGTCTTGGCGAGCGTGGTGATCAGCTCAGCGCGCACTTCAGCCGCGAGACTCTCCAGCTGTGCCTCCGTCAATTTCTTGACGTGCGCTGGTTCGTTGATCATGTCCAGGTATCCGCCCATCGGTTAATCTTCCTCCCCCTGAAACGTCACCGGTCGCGTGGCCAATTCCCCCTCAAGGTTCTCCTCCAATTGAGTGATGCGCGTCTCAGCCGCCTTTAGTTTTTCCTCGCAAAGTTTCACGAGCTTCGCGCCCTCCTCATAACGCACCAGCATTTTATCCAACGGCAGATCATCCGACTCCATCTCTTCCACGATGGAATCCAACTTTTCGACTGCGTCTTCAAAGGAAACATCTTCACTCGAAGCCGACGCCTTTTTTCTGCCTTTCGCTGGCATCCACAGACCCTATGCCAGCAACACCCTGTGCGTCGAGCAGGAAGCCTCAATCCACTGTACTGTCAATCCCGCCACCAACGACGCGCGTGTGGATTGATTGGCCTCTTTTCACGCCCTTGGGCGAACGAATCACCCTGCCAGTCAAGGCGTCCTGCGTGATGGAATAACCACGGGCCAAGACATTTTCCGGTCCTAGTAGCCGCAGCCGATCCGCCAATCGCGCCACGCCTTGGATCGCATTTTCACGCCGATGAATGGCGTGCTCCTGCAAGCGCTGCGTCAATTGGACCAACCGCTCACTCCTGCGCTTCAACGTCAGCTTCGGTTGTACACGCAGTAGCCGCTCAGCCAATCCCCGCCAGCAGAGCTCACCTGATTTCCATAGCGACCGGCTTGCGTGCAGCAAATCATCATGCAATCCGTCCACCCGCTGCATGCGCACCTGCAAATTTCTCCGCGGATGGCATCGCAACAAGCGATGGCTGACAGTGCCCAACCGATCCAGTAAATATTTGTGCCTCCGATTCATTAGCCGGCCTAATCGCCCACCGGTATCGGTCAACGTTTCGCGCAGGGCCACTGCGCCGGCAGTGATGATTTCCGCCGCTGCGCTCGGTGTGGCCGCGCGGACGTCCGCCACAAAATCGCTGATGGTAAAATCGATCTCATGCCCAACAGCGGAAACAACAGGGATTTTAGATGTAAAGATCGCGCGCGCAAGAGTCTCTTCATTGAATGCCCAAAGATCTTCCAGACTACCGCCGCCGCGAGTAATGAGAATCAAATCCAACGGCTGCCGCTCCGACCGCCTGTTGAGTTTTTGGATTCCCATGGCTATCTCATCCTCCGCCCCCTGCCCCTGTACCCGGCTGGCCACCAGAACGATTTGCAATGAAGGCTGACGTCGTCGAATAACATGCAGTACATCCCGCAATGCCGCCCCGCTAAGCGAGGTGACAATACCCATGCACTGTGGATAATTTGGGAGTTCCCGTTTTGCTTCGGGATCAAACAATCCTTCTGCCCTGAGTTTGAGCTTGAGCTTTTCGAACTTGGCCTGCAGCTCACCCACGCCCTGTAACTCCACCTTTTGCACGATGAGCTGATATTGCCCGCGTGGCTCATAAACAGTGAGGTCGCCGTGCAACACCACCTTTTGGCCATCCTCCATGAGTTCCCGTTGCAGCGCACGTGTCCCGCGAAAGAGGACGCACGAGAGTTGGGTGCTTTCATCCTTGATTGTGAAATAGCAATGGCCTGAAGTCTGCAAACGCAGGTTGGTGATCTCGCCCTCCACCCATACCAACCCGACACGGGTCTCCAGCGCGCGCTTCACGCGAGTGGTCAGTTCAGAAACGGTGAGCACATCACGTGTTTCCTCCGCTGTAAACAACTCGCCAAAGTCCCATTGGGATTGGGATTTCCTAGTCACAACTAAAGCTCCACTTGTTCTGCCACTTGCGCCACATCCTTGTCGCCACGGCCGGAGAGGTTACAGATGATGATTTCTCCGGAGGACATTTTCGGGGCGCGAACGATAACTTCGGCGATAGCATGAGCAGATTCAAGAGCGGGGATGATGCCCTCGAGCTTGGAAAGCTTGAAGAAGGCTTCCAGCGCTTTGTCATCAGTGGCGTAAGTGTATTCGGCGCGGTTTCGATCCCGTAAAAATGCGTGCTCAGGGCCCACGGCAGCATAGTCAAGACCGGCGGAAACGCTGTGGGTTAGCTGGATCTGTCCGTGCTCATCCTGCAGTAAAAATGACTTAGTGCCCTGCAACACACCCACCGAGCCACCTTGAAAACGCGCGGCGTGTTTCTCCGGCTCAATGCCCTCGCCACCGGCTTCCACTCCAACCATTGCCACGCCTTCATCCTCAAGGAACGGATAAAATAATCCAATGGCATTGGATCCACCGCCCACACAGGCAATCAGCAAATCAGGCAACTTCTCCTCTTGTTCTAGGATTTGCCGACGCGCTTCATCACCAATCACACGTTGAAAATTTCTCACCATTACCGGATAGGGATGCGCGCCATAGGCGGTACCAAGGATATAATGAGTATGGCGTACATTGGTGACCCAGTCGCGCATGGCCTCGTTGATGGCCTCCTTGAGTGTCTTCTGGCCGGCCTCCACGGCCACGACTTCCGCACCCAGCATGTTCATGCGAAAGACGTTTAGCCGCTGCCGTTCGCAATCGTGGGAGCCCATGTAAATAACGCACTCAAGGCCAAACATCGCTGCTACAGTGGCAGTAGCAACACCATGTTGGCCGGCGCCGGTCTCCGCGATAATGCGTGTCTTGCCCATCCGCTTGGCCAAGAGGATTTGGCCCATGGCGTTATTGATCTTGTGAGCACCGGTGTGAAGGAGATCCTCACGTTTGAGATAAATTCTTGCGCCTCCTAAATCCTTAGTGAGGCGTTCGGAAAAATAAAGTGGCGTAGGACGACCGCAGAATTCACGCAGATAATAATCCAGCTCATTTTGGAAATCTTTGTCCTGCTGTGCGCGGAAATACTCCTCCTCCAGCTCGTGCAATGGATGGACAAGCGTCTCGGGCACATATCGGCCGCCATAGGGACCGAAACGACCGGCAGTATCTGGAACCTGTTCACTGGCAAGAGTACTCACGAGAAAAGAAATAACACAAAATGGAACAAGGAGCAAAAGAGTTTCGAGGAGCGGTTAGACAGAAGCCGCGGCTTCAACCATCTCAGGCTCTTGATCCATTTGTTTGAAGCGAACCAACACGCGGAAAATTTCTGTGGTAAACGCAGCAGTATTGGATTCACAAACTCGGGCCTCATCGATTATCCCGGAAAAATTACTGCCAAATTCTCTCTGTATTCAGTCCTTGAGCAGCCGTGGCAGGAGGTATAGAATTTTAAACATGAGGCAACTACTTTTGATATTAGCGGTGGTTGCGCTGATGGGGTGTGGCGGGAAGAGTCAGCCCGAGATCGTTGAAGAGGCGATTCGTGCGTCACTCAACCGCCAGCTGCTGCTCGGCCAGATCACCCAGATTCTCAAAGCTACAGAAGAAGAAGCCCAGCAAATTCACGGCAACAACGATTTAACCGAAGAGCAGAAGGGTCTAAATCTGGAAAAGCTACGCGTCGACAGCAAGGAACAGATTCGTAAACTGTTGCTGCCCGAAAGCGATCTCAACAAGACGCATTTCGATAAGGTGACGAGACTTTACTTGGGCCACACCCAATTCACCGATGCGGGCTTCGCGGAATTGGCCAAGCTGGAGAAGCTATCTGCTATCTATTTGGACTCCACTGAAATAACCGACAAAGGCCTCGAGGCTCTGGTGGCCGAGAAGACCGCATTAGAGGCCAAGCTCAAGCCCCGTATCGAACAACGCGTAAAGAAACACCAAGCCGAGATCAGTGAGGCGAAGGCCGCCCTGGAGACATACACTAATTCCCCAGCTTTTCGGGAAGCCGAGACTGACAAGAAGCAAAAGGCGGATGCGGCCATTGCGGATGCGAATATGACCCTGAATGACTACGAGAAGAGCGCTGAGACGCGATTCACTCAGTGGACCCAAAAAGCCAGTGTCAAGACTCCGTGGACCAAGCTGGAAGCAAAGGAATTAAAGTCAAAGATCGGCACGACGCTCTCCAAGGAGAAGAATGGAATCATCTTTGCCAGTGGCAAGAACGGCAGCGACACCTTTACCATCACTGCAGAGACAACGTTGAAGAACCTGACCGGACTGCGCCTGGAGGCACTACCCGACCAACGCCTGCCCGGGAACGGCCCCGGGCGTACGGATGATGGCAACTTTGTACTGACCGAACTGGAACTTTTATGGGCGCCCCAGCAACAGCTGTTTGATCCCAACCTGCCAGCCGGCAAAAAGCAGGTATGGACCAAGGCCGGGATCACGACTGCATGGAAGGGCAAGTCCGCCGCCGAATTGATCAAGAGTTTCGGAAACCCCGCCAACAATAAACAGCAAGGAAATTTAACAATATATTTTTACGACAAGATGTACGTGGAGGAAAAAAACAAGAAGTACAGCACGGTGACCTTCGCCATCGAAGCCGGTGGGAATGTCTCGCTCATTGGCCTCGTGCCCAGCAGCGCCACGCCAATAGATAAGCCCAAAAAACAAAAAGCGCTTAAACTTGAACTGGCCAATGCCAAGGCGGACTTCAGCCAGGAGAGTTACGCGGTGGCCACCGCCATTGACGGTAAAAGAAAAACAGGTTGGGGAATTTTACCTCAAATTGGCAAACCGCAAACAGCTACCTTTGAAATAGCGCAAGCCCCGAAACACGATGGGCCAATCCTCCTCACCATTGTCATGAAGCAGGAATTTGCTAACAACAACTGCCAATTGGGCAAGTTTCGCTGGTCCGTTACCAACTCAAAGAAACCGGTAAGCTTTGGCAAGACCATCAATGATCTGTTGGCCATCGCGCCTGAGGAGCGCGACAACCAACAGACAAAAACACTGCTGGATTATTTCAAAGGACAGGATGACCAACTGAAGGAGCTGCAAACCGCACTGGCCAACGCCGAAAAGCCAAGGCCCATTGATCCCAAGCTCAAGACCCTGCAGGATGCGCTTGCCCTGGCCTCCAAGCCCCAGCCTGAAGACCCGGAGTTGGCCAAGGTTAAGCTTAATCAGCTCAAAAAGCTTCACTTGCAAGACACTAAAATAACAGACACGGGCCTCATGGAAGTGGCCAAACTCAAGCAACTCACATCGCTTAACCTGTATTGCTCTGGAATTAACCCCTCACAGATAACAGATGCGGGCCTCATGGAAGTGGGCACGCTCACGAATCTCACCATGCTTAACTTGGATGGCCAAAAAAAGATCACTGACAAAGGCCTCATGGAATTAGCCAAGCTCACTAAACTCAGAGCGCTTCACTTGCGACGCACCCGAGTATCGTTCACGGCCGTGGGAAAATTGCGGGAGGCGTTGGTGAATTGCAGAATCTACAAGTAATCCACCCCCGCATCAGCCCTTGAGCAGGCGTGGCGGGAGAAAGCAGCAAGGGTTGAGGGTGACTTGTCACGATTGACTGCACTACGGTATTGCCTGCAACCCAAAAGGTATGGTCCTTGAGCCCGGCCGCCGCCAAAGCCCTGAACGGGCGGTCTTGAAAATTTCCAAGCCTCATCAAGCGGGCGCGACTGTTTCCTCCATCTCTGGCTCTTGCTCCTCTTCCCGGAGCTTTAGTAAGGCTGTCGCCAGTTTTTCAGGTAAGCGCAACAGCACGGGATCCAAATACTTGGCCGGTATCCGGTAACCCTTGCGGTAGAGGTAATATGCAACCACGGCCAGCAGAAGCATGGAGCCCAATACATACCAGTACCAGATGCTTGCTGGTTTGCCGGTTTCATAGATGATCTTGATTACTTCCGGCCTCAGGGGTTTGTTATAAACCCGGACCTCATCTATTACCCCGGTAAAGAAAGCATTGGTTGCGACAAAGGGCGTGCCTCCCACTTTTAGCGTGGTTCCACTTGTCGCAAGGACGTTGGTGCTCATGGCGATCTCTTCCCCATTTAAGTATAATCGGACCATATTATTCTCATCATTGTAGCTTAGTGCTGCATGATACCAATTGTCTTCAGAAATCTTATCGGCAAACATGTCAAAATTTTTGTCCACCCGAACGTGGGCGTTGATCCGGTTGGTTGCCACCCGCAGCGCAAATGGTGTAGTCTTGCTCCCCCAGCCTATGATGAACTGGGTATTATCACCCAGATTCTCGGGCTTAAACCAGGCACATAATGTCCGGGAGCCGCTTCCTTGGGCTATGGACTCGGTGCCACTGCCGACACTGGCATGGATGTGTTGGGTCATATTCCCGTCAAAGAGGTAGGCGCTATTGGGGTTTCCGAAACGATCCCTGGTCATGGCAGGCTGATTAGTGTGCTCCGCACCGTTGTAACCAATATTCTTGATGGCGTTTTCATCGTCCCCATCAAAGGGCATGAAGACCATCAGGCCATCTCCGTAAGGATCGGGCTGTTCAAAACTGTAGAGCTTCTGCACCGTCTCAAGATCCATAGCCTTGTTGTAGAAGCGCACCTCATCGATAGCGCCGTCGCAAAACCACGAATATTTGCCCTTGGGATTGCCCGCACCCACGTACCACGAGTTTAAGCCAAACTTTTCATAGGGTGGCGCATTGGCATCAAAAGTGGCAGTGCCCGCCTCCTTCCCATTGATGTACAAGGCCACAATGCCTTCCTTGCGATTGACCGTTCCCACAACGTGATACCAGTTATTGGGGTCGTAACTCCATTTGGAAATTGCCGCAGTAAGCTTGTTTTCATCCGCCTCGTTTTTCCATTGATGGCTCATGGTAAATTTCCTGTCACTACTGTAGGTGAGCCCAATGTGAAACCCCGGCTTGACGATGAGGCCGTGCTGAAGCTCAGAGGGATCCTCATCCTTGGGCACCGAAAAGGGTTTATACCATAGGGATAACGTGTAATCCTTATTCTGCAGATCCCTCAGTTGCCGGTAATTATTGATGTAACTCGGGTGAGTATTTGGCCCAATGGTAACGTAGTTTGTGTCCTGAAGATTTATCCCCGCCGCGCTGTCTCTTTGCTCCGGGACAAACGACAAAACATTGACCATTCTATTCTCACTCCGGATGATTTGGGTGTCACCGGCCAGCTTCAGGGTTAAGGTCCCTACCCTGTTGACATTAGCCTTCGAGTTTCTATCAAGCGCAAGATGCAACAAGAGGCCCTCGCTTACCTCCTGCTGAATCTCCGTCTTTTCAAAAAATGGCGCCGGCTTTAAGATGGTGTAGGCAAGAAAGCCCGCCGCCAATATTCCAGTCGTAATTCCCGTGTATGTAAGCTTCTTGCGATCAACATCCACCACCTTCCCTCCCCACAAAGGGATACGCACGGTCTTGAGCGTGGCAGCACCACCCTCAGAGAGAATCCACTCCTTGATTTCCTCCGTGCTGGCCGGCCGGTGATCCGCCTCCTTAGCCAGGCAGGAGAGCACGAGCTGGTCAACATAATCGGGAATGTCATTATCAATACCAAATTCCTCGAGGCGCTCCTTCATGGATATCGCCGGCCGGGTCATCACCTGCACATTGACGTTGCCCGTGTAAAAGGGCGGCTTGCCCGTCATCAGGTCATAAAGTGTGGCTCCGAGGGCATAAATATCATCTGCCGCACGGGGCACCTCGCCATTCATCTGCTGTGGACTCATGAAGAGCAGCGTGCCACTCACCGCGTGTTTCATGGATGAGTAGCTCAAGGAATCAGCCATGGAGGCGGCAATACCAAAGTCGCACAGCTTCAGCCGGCCTTCCTGGTCGATCATCATCTGCGTCGGCTTGAGGTCACGGTGCGCGGTGTTTTCGTTGTGTGCAGTAGTGAGGGCATCGCAAAGCTGGACAATATAATTCTTGATATCCTCCCACGCAAAGACGCCACCCTCCTGATCGCGCCGCATGTCGGCCAGCTCCTGTCCCTGCACATATTCCATGGTGAGGAAGGGATCCTCACCGGGCATGTTCACAAAATCATGGATGCGAATGATATTGGGGTGACTTAGCTTGCGGCTCTTCTGCACCTCGCGCTTCATGTCATCGAGTGCGCTTTCATCCACAGCCATTTCCGGTGGGAAGCTCTTGAGGGCCACCTCCTCATTGAGGTCCGTGTCTAAGGCGAGATACACCACGCCCATGCCGCCCCGGCCGAGTTGCTTGATGATTTGATAACGCCCGCCGCCCCTCGTCTCTCCGGCAGCCAAACCCTCTTCCTGTTCGGCAGTTTCAGCAGCCTGATTAATGGTGGCAGCTACTTGCGAGAGCTCCGCCCAAGTTTCCATGGGGTCGTGCCAAGCGAGATCAGTGGGCAAGAGTGAGCCATCTGCCAAGAGTTCGTTGACTTCTTCTGGCGTATACGGCCCAAACTCAGCACCATCACGATTGATCTTAATCTCCATCAAGGGGCAGCTTTGAGCAGTTGGTCGAGTCGATCCTTAGCCTCAGTCTCGTTACCATCGGCCACCAGTCTTTCCACTTTGGCACGGACACGAAGCATTTTCGCTTCAAGGTCTTGTGGCAGAGCGGGCTCCGGGTGCGGCTCGGCCAATTCCTGACACAGACCATCCAATCCAGCACCACCAAAAACAAGAAATGCCCCGGTGGCCGCCAGTACTGCCGCAATACCACCGCCAATAAACCATTTCTTGCGCCCTCCTGAAGTCACCTCTCCAGCGCTCACTAGTCCGACAGTAGAATCACCCGGAGCCGCTTCAGCGGCCACAGCAGTGGCGGGTGCGGCTTCCGTAGTGGGAACCACCTCCGTTCCGGGCACGACAAAACCTTCTATTTGATGAAGTGGATACCAATCTTCGAAACCCTCAGTCCAACAAAGATCGGCTGGATCCAGCATCCCTCCCTCCAACTGCACATTAATTTCCTCTACAGTATAGGGCCCAAGCTGCTGTTCATCTTTTGAAACCAGAAAACTCACAACGGTAAGACCCTACACAAAGTTGTCTATTCAATCAACCCAACTGGACCCCGAAAAATTTATTAGACATTCATCAAAAACACCACCACCACCATGACAATAACAATGAGCAGTCCGACGACAGAGAGGATCATGCTCACTTTATCTATTTCTCCTGATTGAGGTTCCGGCCCGAGAGTTTCCGATGGTGAAATAAATGGTTCATTTACGTCAGGCGGTGCCGCAATCACAGCCGTTCCGCCACCGTCAGGATGTTGATTCACACCTTGATTTTGTACCGTAGCGTATGGATCAGCCGAAGCAGTTTCCGGAGTAGCTACTTGAATTGTCGCGTAAGGATCGGCAGGGGTTGGTGCTGCAGCTGGAGCGGGGGCTGGGACTGCAGCGGGGACTGGGACTGCAGCGGGGGCTGGGACTGCAGCGGGGGCTGGGGCTGGGGCTGGGGCTGGGGCTGGGGCTGGGGCTGGGGCTGGGGCTGCGGCTGGGGCTGCGGCTGGGGCTGCGGCTGGGGCTGCGGCTGGG
>CAZTTU010000060.1:0-14508 GCA_964616045.1 uncultured Verrucomicrobiota bacterium
TTGATCACACCAAGGAAAATCACACCACCACCGGCCGGCCGATCATGATTGTGCGCAACGGCGAAGTTATCCCTGAGTTGTTCGGCTAGATAAGAGGGGGCTCCCTGCGAGGCTGAGGAAAACCACGCACCGGCCGCATCAACGAAGCGCACGCGGCTTGGCGTTGATGAGCTTTTCCAATATGACCAGAGTTTGACCGAGATTGAGGTCACCTTTCCCCAACTGTAACCCACCATTGGCCGTGGCATTTTGAATCACCAGACAATATTTATTGTTGGCCATGAGTCCAAGGAGATCCCCAGTTCGGCTAAACACCAGATCACCTCGAGTGGGGGTGAATTTGCCCCCAAAGTTAAGCAAAGGCGCTATCCGATCGACTTTCACATAGCCTTTGTGATTGGGATCGGTGTAGAAATCCGTGGTGCCGAATTTTTCGCCATTTTTACTCATGATGAAAGCCGTGGGGAATTTGAAAGGGTCGGCAGCCAGTTTGTATGGTTTTACGCCCAATGCTTTAACCTTGGCCGGCCCCACGGGGATAATGGTCACACGCGGATCAGCTTTCAGGAAAAGCAGGTTGTCAAATGCTTCCTCCAATCCGTTCCTGGGCTTTAGGGCCCCACTAACTCCCTTGATTTCCCGCATTCTGCCAACCTTCATGTAAGGTGTTTCTTTAAGGTGTGTGATGGCGTACACGTGAGGATTGTCTTTCTGCATCACTTCAAGCAAGATTGTTGAGGAAGTAATTGTTGTTCCGCCAAAAAACCTGCCAGGTTCCTTGAACTGCAAATCCACTTTGTTCCTGAAATATTTCTGAGCCATCGCGTTCGGAACGAGAGGTTTGTTGCCGAGTTGTCTGAGGGCCTCCGCATGGTTTTTTTGTGCGACTATTTTCTCATTCTCCTCCCGTTTTACATTCTTGGTGAGTTCCACCCTTTTCGCCTTGCTCACATCCAATTCTTTTTCTTTTTCAGCGACCTGGGCCTCGGCCTTTTTTGCCTCATTTTGGGCCGCTCTCCTGTCGTCCTCGGCCTTTTGCACACGATCGTTGGCCACGTTAAGCTGGCGGGCGGCAAACGCTCGAACGGTTTTAATTTGATTGGTTGCCTGTCGCTTGGCGTCGGCTGCCATGTCCAGAGCGTTGTTTGCAGCCTGTCTGGCCTGATTGCGTTCTCCCTCAGCTTTGGCTTGGGCAACGAGCGCGGCTTTCTCTCTGGCGGCAGCTTGCTCAGCCCTTTTTTGTGCCTCCTTAACATCCCCCCCTGCTTTTCTAAGATCCAATTTAAGATCGCCAATGGCGGCGGATAAGCGATTGGTCGCCTGAGTAAGGTTATTGACCTGGTTTGTGAGATCACGGTTGCTTGCCTGAAGCTGTGTGCGTTCTTTAGTAATGGTTTCCTTCACCGTCCGCTCCTTGTCGCGCTCAGCCAAAGCAATTACTTGGGCGCGGGATAATTCATTTGTGGCGGCGGCTAAAATTTTGTTTGTCTCAGCGGATTGATCAAAAACATTTTTCCACGCATGAGCATTTTTGACAGCTGCCGCTAGATTTTCCGCGCTTTGCTTTTCAGATGCTTTCATTTCTGCCTGAAGGGCGGCTGTGTTGATTTGCTCGTTCTCAAGGTCGGCTCTTGTATTCTTGTACTTGAGGGTAACAAACTCCAAGTCTCTGGAGGGATCTCCCATGCCAAGGCCAGCCTGGGCGGGACCTCCGCTGGCGGGGGCTTTTTCTTTGGGAGGCTCCTCCTTAAGCTTGTCCCATGCCGTGAAATGGATGAGGTTGAGCAAAAGGAAATCGCAAATGATTAATAGTAGCGTCTTGTTCATGGCTTAAATCGTTCTATCCAAATCCTCTCCTCCCGCGCTTGTCTCGCCCTCAATAATGAGCGCCTCCCGCGTTTGGCGGACGTGGAAAATCTTCACCACCGCCACGCAAAGGATGCCAAAAATATTCGAGGCATAAGCGGCAGAGACACTGATCCCCGATTTCGGAAACATGATCAGAATGGCCAGCATGAGCGCCGTACCCGCAATGCCGATGTAAAGACCCATATCGAACAGATTGTCCTCGTTTTCAAGTAGGCGCAGCTTGAGTTTTGGATCGCCCGCGCCATTTTTCACTTCGTTGATCTTGGTGATGCACGTGTAGTACACAAATCCTTGGATGGCGGCAAAGATCACGATGAAGATGATGCTTAGGGTGTTGGATGAGGCGTTGGCTAGCATGGTATTTGTATTTGGTTGAGGTTCAGTTAAGTCGACAGAAGCCTGTGGCAAGTTAATGGCCACCTCGTATTCCGACGAAAGTGCTGGGGTTAACAGGATAGGTTCACTGACGGCAATTAGCGAGAGAAACAAGGCCAGCACCATAGCGCGCCGGCGCATGCGATAGCCCTTCAGCAATGCTAGGCTCGTGGCCGACAGGGTGAAAAAGCTGTTCCACGTCCGCATGAGCACCACACAACCCAAACAAATCATCAGGTATTTGACTGCCAAGGCAGCTATGGGGTTGTTGTGGCAAAATGAAGCAACAGTGCCCAATGCGGGGGTGTTCAGCGAGGAAACGGGTTGTTGCCTGTCAAGAACAAGAGCCAGGGCCCCTTCCCCCTGGTTGAGGGCGGTTCGCAAATAATCGTCGCCTCTTCTCCCGTAGCGCATGAGATATTTGGCGACTGCCTTGGGGTTGCCGGACCAGATGCAGGCCGCATAGGTGGCGGGAAAGTCCGTGTATTGCAACGGAATATGGCCGATCTGAACCCATTCTTCACGGGACAACGCTCCATTCTTATCCTCGTCATAAAGGGTGAATAGTTCTTTTTCTCCAATGGCCGAATATCCCTTCAGCTCCTCAATGGTCAAGGCATCTGGAGTTTTGCCGTCGGTATCAAACATATGAAACGCCGGCAGCATGGTTTGGTGTTTGGCAATTTTGGCCAATTTTATGAGGGTTCCTTGATCAGGCACCCCAGAGATAAGCTCAGCCAACTGCACTTTGCTGAGTCGGTTCCCGAGGATCAGAATAGCATGCAGAATCTGCGGAAGCTGCCCTGTATAATGCCGGGAGGCTATGATGGACTCATGAAGTTCGGGCGCGATTTTGCCATCGGCCTGCAGCTGGGCCGTCAGAATGATGGTTGTTGTGTAGCTGGGCTCAACTTCTTCAAGTTTTAGCAACTCTTTACAGGCCGCCCCTTGACGGCCGAGTCTAGATTTAGCCCAGAAACGATTGGGAGCATTGATGTACTCATCCAAAGCAACCGGAGAGGTTAACCCATCAATGCCTCCCTCCCTTTTCTCTTCGGGGTCTATTTTTTCCCGGCTGATACGGAGTAATTCCTTGATCTCACTATCAGGCGCATTGGTGTAGGAGTTGATGAAGATCTCAAATTTTTGCTTTTCCAAGCCTGCTTGTTGCAGCACTCGGCGATGGAGCGTCTTGTACTGGGCAGGAAATAACCACCCACCCACCAACAGCATAATTGCCAGGATCACATGAATGATGAGATGCTGCAGCAAAAACGGTTTTTCTGGCTCTCGCTCTTCCAACACGAACTCCTCTCGGGCAATTCCTCAATTCACTGACGTTGGCTGCCAGTGCAATGTTCAACCCGTTCCAGTTAGTGCTTGATTTTCTCAGCTACAGGCAAAAAAGCCAAGCGTTTGACTCATTTTTTGGAAAAAAATTAGTAACAATGCATCGAGCCCTGACCTAGATTTTTTTGAATAATATAACTCGGGAGCATGTCCGACTCCACTCCGTCCAATACTCTGGACTTTGCGGTAAAGTGGGTTTTCCCACGGGAATAAGGGTTTCCAGTACCGCTGGGCATACCAGTAACCCCGAAAGACACAGGTGCCTTTTTTGGCATGCTTTCTGTTAGGCCCGGCTTTACCTCGTAAGTAACCTCATGTAAGCTCTCTCCCTAATAATGAGATTCCACATCACCTTTCCCATGGCCAGCGTCCTGCTGGCACTTTCCGCCTCCGCCCAGGACAGGCCCATCCGTGTACAGCCCGCGCCTTTGCCAGGCCTCCCCGTTCGCGGCATTGAGGTGGAGCATGGACAGCCTCAGGATTTCGCCCCGGGCGAGGAGTTTCCAGTGCCACCTGACATGCCGCCCGAAGGTTGGGGCGCGCCCGGTTTCGGTGGCGAAATAATCATGCCGGCCATGCCCGGCCGTTTCCAGATTATCTCCGCCCAAATCCACCAAGCCGGCAAGTCTGTTCCGGTTGTCCTAAAGCTCGACACCCAAACCGGGGAGGTCTGGCAGTTGAAACTCACGGAATCCAAGTACTTCGTAAACGGCAAAGTGCAGGTGCGCACGCAAATGAATTTTGAGCCGCTCGGCCAGAATCGTGATCCACAGCGTGGTCAAGGCCGCGGCTTTATTCCGGAGCGTCCGGATATTGACCATGATGAACCCGATGCGGAAGAGACCGTGCCTGCACTCCCTCGATTGTCGCCTCCTCCCTCAATTCGAGAACCAAGACGAGACCCCTAAGTTTAACATCATTGTCATGAAATTGTTTTTCTCCGTATTGAAGTTTGTCCCTCTTGGCTGTTTTGCCGCCAGTTTTGCCCTTCAAGCCGAATTACCGCCTTATGTCTATGATGAGATGAAGCGGAATGCGCCTGAGGTCTTTAATGTGCGAATTGTAGAGGCTCCGAAAAAGGCGCCTGTTGCTCAAGGGAAACGCCAGAAAATTACTTATGAGGCAAAGGTACTGCAGGTCATTCGTACGAAATCACGCATCAAATCGGGTGAAGCAATTGTAATACAGAGCTACCATTATGCGTTTGGCCCCGGCGAGGTTGGGCCCAGCAATCCCCGCAGGCTCAAGGAGAATGATGTGGTCTTGGCTTACCTAACCAAGGGAGAAAAAGGAGACGAGTTTCGTATCGCAGCAGGAGGCCATAGTTTTGAGAGGATAAAACAGGAACGGAAAGGTCGCTCCACCATTGATGTGCCTGCTAATCCTACTAGAGCAGAGCCCGTGCCAGCGCCCGACATCCGAGTTGAACCAGTGAACCCGCGGCCTGAGTTTCCACCAGCCCACCCCATTGGAGAACCTCACTTTGGTGGCACGGCTATTGGCGGAGGCATGGCCATGGCACAGGCAATGCCCGGACGATACACGCTTCTATCAACTCAGATTCAGCAGGCAGGCAAATTGGTGCCAGTTGTCCTAAAGCTCGACACCCAGACCGGCGCGGTGTGGCAGCTCAAGCTGATGGAATCCAAGTTTTTCGTGAATGGTCAAATGCAGGTTCGCACGCGGATGAATTTTGAGCCAGTCATGCATGATCGTGAACCAGATTTTAATCCTCGGCGACCTGATATTGAAATTGAAACTGATGGTTTGGGAGAAACCATCCCCGATCGCCCTATCTTTCGCCCGCGTCCTGTTCCCGTTCGTCCCAGAACGAACCGTCGCAATTTAATCGAACCCACCCCAAGCCCCCGCCGATGAAACCATTACTCCTCGCCTGCACCTTGGCCGTGGCAATCAGCGCCATTGCTGCTGATAAGCCCAACTCCACCAAGGTCACCGGCACCGTCCTTACGCCCAAGACTGTGAAGGATTACTCTGGGCTTACGCTGGAGCTGCGCCTTTACGAGTACCACCCCTTCATTGCTGACAAACCGGCCGATCTTGTTGCCAAGTTAACCCTCAAGGATTACGCGCACAAGGCGGGCAAGGAAACCAAGACCAAGATCACAATCGGCGAGACAGGCAAGATCATGCCCGGCATGTCCTATTACCTCACCTGCTTCGTTATCGATGCCAAAACCAAGCGCTATCTCATGGGCGAAAAAGATGGCAAACGCGGCCTGTGCAAGGTGCTCACCGGGGGAAACCCCAACCAGGTGAACCTCATCCTGCGCGATCTGCGTAAGTAGGCTGGCTTGCCTCATCCCTTGGGCGTGGCTAAAGTCTTGCCCATGCAAACACGTAGACTGGGGAACTCCGACCTCGAACTCTCCCCCATCGGCTTTGGCACCTGGGCCATTGGCGGGGATGGCTGGGGTATGGGCTGGGGGCCGCAGGAGGATGCCGACTCAATTGCCGCCATCCATGAGGCCCTTGATCGTGGCATTAACTGGATAGACACCGCCCACGCCTATGGCTTTGGCAAATCCGAGGAAGTCGTCGGCCGCGCCCTTAAGGAATGGAGAGGGGAGGCTATCATCGCCACCAAGTGCGGTGTCTTGCCCAATGAGGTCCGCTTCCCCTACCGCGACGCCAACCGTGAGAAGATCCTTGAGGAAGTGGAGGGCTCACTCAAGCGCCTGCAGGTTGACTGCATCGATCTGTACCAAATCCACTGGCCTGAGCTCGAGGAGAATGTCGAGGAAGCATGGCAGACCCTGCTGGACCTGAAGGAACAGGGCAAAATCCGCTGGCCTGCTGTTTGTAACTATAATGTCAGCCATCTCGAACGCGCCAGCAAGCTGGGAGCCGTCACCTCACTGCAACCGCGCTACAGCCTGCTCAACCGCCAGATCGAGACTGAGGGACACATGGATTGGTGCCGGGAAAATAACTGCGGCATTGTGAGCTACAGCCCCATGGAGAGCGGCCTGCTCACCAACAAGACCACACCTGAATGGATTGATGCCCTGCCTGAGACCGACTGGCGCCAACACAAGCCTGACCATCCAGTTGCCAGAAACATTCACCCACCGCGCCGCGAGCACTATCTGAAATTTCTTGGGGTACTTAATGCCATTGCTGCCGCCAGTGACCACACCATTGCCCAACTGGCCGTGGCATGGACCCTGCGCCGGCCCGAAATCACCAGTGCTATTGTTGGCGCACGACGAACTGGACAGATTGCCGAAACGGTGAAGGCTGGTGACTGGCAATTGAATGAAGAGGAACTGCAGGCAGTTGAGGGTGCTCACGCTGAATTCTTGAGTGCGTTGTAAATGTAAGCATCCTCTCTTATGGCCAAGCCAAAGCATGGATTTAAGAGAGCTAAAGGCTGGCAACTGCGGATTTTCGAAATTTGCGGTAAATTTTCAGATGGATTCGGGTGGTTTTGGTTGGCTTTCAGCTTCCTCGTCATTATTTACGCGATCGTTATAAGTTTTTTTTGGGGGCCGGCGGGGGTTTGCTGCATTGTTCCGATGGCTATTTGCATGATCTGGGGTTTCTCCCGCGCTGAAGTGGCCTATTTAAAACGCCTGTGGCTTGCCAAAAGGGCGGCCACCAAAATATTCCCGCCTTATTTAAAAGAAATACTCGAAGCGGAGGTGAAGATTTATCATCGACTTCCCGAAAGTTTGCAACCCGGGTTAGAGCGGAAAATGATGCAGTTTATGGAATCCATACCGTTCAAGTTCAAAGGCTCCTTCAAGACTGGAGTAAAGGATCGCGCGCGCGTTTGCGTGGCTGCCGAAGCTTGCCTGTTGGTGTTGAATCGGGACTTTTCTGGCTATCGACGTCTCAAGAAGGTGGAGGTTTGTAGTCGCATTGAAGGTGCCAGTGGGCGAGCCAACCGCGAATCGGTTGAGTTGGAATGGAAAGCAGTCCAGCGTGGGCTGGTTGATTGCACCGACGGCCAGAGTGTCACCATACATGAATTTGCCCATGTCTTGGATTATGCGGATGACGGTCGCGCTCAGAGTAATCCTTTTATCAGAGGCTCGTCCGAATATCATCGTTGGGAAGAAATGCTGGATCGCGAGTTTAACCGACTATGGGAAGTGTATGAATCTGGAGAAGGTTCCGTCATTGATTCGTATGCTTTGAAAGTGGCGCGCGAATATGTGAGTGATAAACCAGGAAACCCTCAGATTCGACCGGAATTTTTTGCCTGCGCTACAGAAGCTTTTTTTGAACAACCTAGAGAGTTGAGTGATGAGTTTCCCAAACTATTCGATCTCATGAGGGAATTTTACCGGCTGGATCCAGCTGAATGGGCTCCATCAAAACAACCCCGACCCCACCAAGGCACAGATTAACCAATCTGCAAAGGCGTTGCCCAAGTGCAAAATCCACAGTAACCCCAAGACGTAAAACAGGCTGAAAGCAAACAAGCGCGTGCATGAAAAAGCTCAAGGCCTTTCCGGCAAGGATTAACGCCAGACACTACACTTCCACTCCAACGCACTCTCCAATTCAGCCACTCCCGATTCTGTTATTTTGGTGTTGCTCAACCAAAGCCTTTTAAGCTGCTTCAGCTTAGCCACTTCCTTTAATCCCTCATCTGTGATTTGGGTGCCGCCCAGGGCAAGCCCCTTAAGTTGCCTGAGCTCGGCCAATTCGCTGAGTCCCGCATCCGTTATATTGGTGCGAGACAAGGTGAGAAATTCGAGCTGTTTCATTTTGGCCACCTCCTTGAGGCCCGCAGCTGTGATTTGGATGCCACCCAGGTAAAGGCGACAGAGTTGGGTGAGCTGGGCTACCTCCTTGAGGCCCGCGGATGTGATCCGAGTGTCTTCCAAGCCAAGCTCCTCAAGCTGCGAGAGCTTGGCTAACTCCTTGAGTCCCGAATCTAATATACTGGTGCCAACCAATCTAGTTCGCGTCACCTTCTCCAAGTCCTCCTCGGTGAGTTCCCCTTCGGGTTTGTCGAGGCTCGTGCGAATCGCCTTCTCAATTGGATCTTTGATCAGATCAAGGATCTTTCTCCGGCGCTCCTTTTCCGCGGCTTCCTTTGCTTCAGCTTCAGCAGCTTTTGCTTCAGCCTTGGCTTTATCAATGAGAGGCTTCAAATAATCAACCTGCTTGATTTGCCGATTGAGCCGCTTTTTCAGCCTCTCAACCTCAGCGACTAATTCATCGTGGGTCACGAATCGATTCTACACCTCCTGCCACGCCTACTCAAGGACTGAACCTGAAGAGCATAAGTGTGCGTTGAATTAGCACTTCGGCAGCACCCCCTGTAATTCAGCCACATTTCCCTTCGATACGGTGGGTGTGATTAAAGAAAAACGTTTGGAGCTGTTGATGCTGTCCTAGCTCTTCTTCCTCCCCCGCAACAGGACCTAAAATGGATTGCACCACTTTTACCTACGACGGGCTAGTGCCACGCAACAAAACATGTCGCCATCTTGCTGGATGGAAGTGGATAGTAGGCGTTTTTGACTGGTGTTTTGCCATTGCTCCATGTCGTCGTACAGGCCTTTCATTGAAGTGTTCTCAAAATGCTGTGTTAGATTCAACTTGGCGCGGGGGTATCTAAATGTGGGTGGCGAGCGTTTCGGTCGAATTAAAAAATCTGTTGATGCTTTACGGTATGCCCACGGAAATCAATGAGGCTTACTTCAATGGGGAAAACTATTTCCGTAGGCACACACAAATCGGTTGAAGAGGAGCTGAACGAGGAATGGGCCGGGGAAATTGATCGAGCCGAAAAGGAATCCCTCAATGGGAGCCTGAGCAGCTTGATTGGAAAGATTGCTCCGTGGAAAGCGGTCGTTATCAGCTTATGCCTTTTCTTACTCTCCTTTTATTGCCTGATCCCTGATGGACGTTATGTAGTGTTATTGGCCTTTGTGATTGCTCTCCATGAACTGGGTCATTGGTTAACAGCCCGACTTCTCGGGTACAAAGCGCTCGGCGTCCTGTTTCTCCCTTTTTTGGGTGGGATAGCATTTATCCAATGGCCCCCTCGGAAGGAACCAGAGCGGGAGGCCCTCGTATTTTTGATGGGGCCCTTGCCTGGGATTATCCTCGGAGCTACCTTGATTTTGATCCTGCCTAGCAACGAATGGGCCATCTGGCTGGGAATCCTCATGCTTGTGGTCAATTGCTTCAACCTGCTCCCTATTTTCCCCCTAGATGGATATCAGATCTGGAGTCGTTTGGTGTTTTCCAGATCCGGCATAACATCAGTGATCGTGCGTGTTATTTCAGCTGCAGTATTAATGGCATGGTGGATGCGGGAATGCATAACCGCATTCCTTGAAGAAGGCCTTATATTTTTGGGAATATATCATGGGATCCTTGCCTTGGGGGCATTGCTTTATCTAAAACATGTGCTCCAAAGCTTTGGTCGACGGCGTGCCATAGTCGAAGCGACCTGCCAGTTTTCCAAGGGAGAGATTTCCTCCAAAGGGGAGCTGCCGCTGGAGATGACAGGCTCTGAATTACAGACAATAAACAGCCTGTTGGAGAGGAAGCTGGGCCGACAGTGCGACGGCAAATCACGAAAGGAAGCCATCGAGGAGGTGTGGGAAGGGAGATTTTATCCTGCACGATTGCGGAGCGTTCTCCTGTATGTGTCGCTCTATGTTGCGATAATTGGCGGGGGCCTTTTATTCTTCCACCAATTGACCAAGCCCAAGGCCGCTCTTCCCGAGACGTTACCGATTCGGAATGAATTGAGGGAGGATCAACCCAGCAACGGCAAAATCACGCCAATATACGCCCAGAAGAACGGTCCGAAAAAATAATGCCAGCATGTTTTGTCACATAACCAAACTAGGGACATCCATACATCAATAGAACGCAGCAATGCTGACTCATTGATACAAATTATTCAGAAAGAAAGATATGAAGATCTTAGCAACTGTTCCCATCAGTGCCTGCCTGATCGTCGTCGGCTGCGGGGAATTGGCACTCCCGGAAGGATTCGAACCTTCGACCTAGTGTTTAGGAAACACCCGCTCTATCCAACTGAGCTACGGGAGCCCGTGCCATGATGACTTAGAAGGCTTGATTTGCAAAGATTACTTGCGGGCGTCGACACAAACCAGATCTCCAGCAGCATTGCGGGCAAAGATACGGCCATTGGATAACACGGGCACTGTCCAGCATCTGCCTTTTAGCACCTGTCCGGAAACAATGGGCTCGAATCCTTCGGGGGAAGCCGGACCGATGGCTAGGTTCCCAGTTTCCCCTAAAACAAGCAGATGATTTTGTACCGCCATGAGGGACCCACATCGGTAACCTTCCCTGCGCCACTGCAGTGCACCATCGGCGAAACGCAGACACACAAGCTCCTTGGGGCCGGCCATGTGGGTATTGCCATCGAAGCCGTATACAAAATCCCCAAGCACCACGGAGTTGTTCATGTGGTTGCTCAGGTTCTTATTGGTGTAAACCTGCTTGAGATTATTGCCCGTGAATTCAAACAGTGCACATCCACGGTTGTAACCGGTGGAAATGAAGATCTTGTTCCCTATCACAATGGGAGTGGTTGAATTGGTCCGAAAAGAAGTACGCCAATCCTGAAAAGCAATCGTTTTCCCTGTTGCCGCATCCAGAATCACCAATCCGTCGGTTTTGAGGGTGGCAAGGTAAGTGCGACCTTTGAACTCAAACGATATAGGCGACCCATATGCCGGCTTATACACTTTACTGCGCCATATTTCCTTACCGGTGGTCTTATCGAGGGCACAGGTAAAAGTAGACTCAACAACAATCCTATTACCCAAAACCAGCGGGGAAGCGGCAAATCCCCACTGTGGAGGGCGAGGCAACCCAGCCTTGGCCATGAGATCAACGATCCAGTGCTTTTTCCCGTTCGCAACATCGTAACATGCCAAGCGACCTGATTTACTGAGGCCATACACCAGTTTCCCGTCGACGGTCGGAGAAGCACATGGACCACCTTCATGCAGATAGTCCACCAATGCAGCCGGATATATATCTTTCCACAGAGTTTTTCCCGAATCTACCTCTAGGCAATAAAATGTCTCTTCGTTGCCTCCTTTTTTCCCGGTGCATCCCAAGGCGAATAAGCGCCCTTCGGAAACCGCCATGCTGGAAAAGCCGAAGCCTATCCTTGTTCGCCATGCGATTTTACTGAAGTCAGACTTGGGTAGCTTTTCTCTTGAGATGCCATCATGCCTAGGCCCACGCCAATTCGGCCAGTTATCGGCTTTGGAGAGATTGAGGAGGAGGAGGAGGAGGAGGAGGATCCAGTGGCGCATCGGGAGAGTTTATCGGGCAGCGAAAAACAGAAAAGCACTGTTTTATTCAATTCTGTTGTGGATAATCTGCGCATAAAATCGCATATTTTATTTTAGCTTCATATTTATCCCTATTTTTATGAGGTTTTAGATCAAACTATCCAAATTTATCTATGCGAATAAACTACGCATAAATACTGAATACTGTGTGATTTTTTGAGAATTAGTCGAAGTGGCGTTGCGATTCATTGCGAAAAACTACTCTAGTTCCGTTGGTGCATAGTAAAGCTGTTTTTACAATAAAAACCAGCTATATTGTCCCTGTCACAACTATCAGGTATGCGTGATAAACCGTCATTATTTTTCAACCGCGAATTGAGCTGGCTTAAGTTCAATCAACGCGTGATGAAAGAAGCCGCTGATCCTCATAATCCATTGCTTGAGAGGCTGAAGTTTTTTTGCATTGCCAACTCCAATCTTGATGAATTTTTTGAGGTTCGCATCGCTGGCCTGAAGCAGCAGATGGAAAGTAATGTGGTCAAACACAGCATGGATGGGCGCACGGCAACAGAAATATTTCAGGCAGCCTCTCTGCGAATCCATCAGATGGTAGACGATCTCTTCCGGTCCTGGCGTGAAAACTTGCGACCAGCGCTCGCGAAGAAGGGATTTTGCTTCTGCGAGATTCAAGATCTTGGCCCGGAAGACCTCGTGTGGCTGGAGCAATTTTTTAAGAAAAGCATCCGACCTGTACTCACACCGTTATCGGTCGATCCATCAAAAAATTTCCCGCTGATTCTCAATAAATCACTAAACATAATCGTGCGTGTTGAGCGCTCGTGTGCACGCGGCTCCGAACAACGCTTATGTATTGTGCAGGTCCCACGCGTCATCTCGCGACTAGTAAGGCTTCCTCGCGAAAATGTAGGCCACGAATACGTCTTTCTCAGTGATGTGATCTCACATTTTATCGGCTCGCTTTTCCCGGGCAATAAAGTTCTGGGTAACTGGCCATTCCGCTTGACTCGCAACAGTGAGCTCTACGTAGCTGAGGACGATGCGGAAAATCTGCTACAAGCCGTGGAAAATGAACTGCGCAACCGACGTCGTGGCGATGCAGTGCGTTTGGAGATTGATCATCGCTGCCCGAAGAATCTCGTTACGGAGCTTCTGAGTAAGTTGGAGCTGACCAATGCTGATCTTTACCGGATTGACGGCCCGGTCAACCCCATTCACCTTAACATTTTACTAGGAGGCGATCACTCCCCAGATATTCGTGACTCCCCCTTCATCGCCCCAAAGGCTCCCATATTCCGCGGGCGCTCGAATATGTTTGAAGTGATCCGTCGGCAGGATGTGTTGCTGCATCATCCGTATGAAAGCTTTGATAGTGTCGTAGATTTTTTGAATCAAGCGGCCGATGACCCAAAAGTGTTGGCCATCAAGCAAACCCTGTATCGCACCGGCGGTGATCGACGAATTGTCGATGCGTTAATGCGGTCCGCTCAAAATGGCAAACAGGTAGCTGTGGGAGTAGAGCTCAAGGCACGTTTCGATGAGGCGCTCAATATCCGCTGGGCAAGAGAAATGGAAGAAGCTGGTGTTCAGGTGAGCTACGGACTAGTTAATTACAAGGTCCACGCAAAGCTCTGCCTCGTGATTCGGAAAGAGAAAGACGGCTTGCGTCGTTATCTCCACATGGCCACCGGCAATTACAACCCGGACACTTCCCGACTCTATACGGATCTCGGCATCTTTACTTCACGGGAAGATTTCGGTGAGGATGCTTCAAGCCTATTCAATCTCCTGACGGGCTTTTGCCAGTTCCAAAGCACAAAAAAATTGATCGTGGCGCCGTTCGAGTTTCAACCCATAACAATAGATTTAATTCGTCAAGAAACTGCCAACGCCGCCGCTGGGAAGCCGGCGCGCATTATCGCTAAGATGAATTCACTGGTCGACAAGCCGGTTATAGAGGCTCTCTATGATGCTAGCCGTGCCGGTGTCCCAATCGATTTAATTGTCCGAGGAATCTGTTGCCTGCGGCCGGGGGTCCCGAAACTCAGTGACAACATCACTGTCCGCAGCATCGTCGATCGTTTTCTGGAACACAGCCGCATTTTCTTTTTTGAAAATAATGGAAACCCAAAAGTATTTGCAGGCAGCGGTGACTGGATGTATCGGAACTTTGCAAAACGCGTAGAAGTTTCGTTCCCTTTAGAGGATGAGGAAATTAAGCGCCGTGTGATTAATGAAATTTTCCCGATTTACCTGAACGACAATATGAAGGCGCATGAGCTACAGTCTGATGGAACCTATGTGCAACTGAAGCCGGGCGGCGGAGAACAGGCGATCCGAAGCCAATCCGAATTCATATCGATCGCCAAAGCAACCACTTGGGATCAGAAGAAAAAATCCGAAGCAAGCGATTTGAGATTACAAGCAATCCAGTCACCCAAAGAAAATAAGGACGCTGCCTAACACTCCGCGTTGCAAAGCATTTCCTTTGCATATAAGGCTGCTCCACAAATCCCTCCGTCATCGCCAAGTTGGCTGGTTACAATCTTGATTCCCTTTAGGGTGCCAGACAGCACGTGCGCCTCGGCCGTCTTGCGGATGATTGGCAACATGGTTTTTTCGA